>NZ_JAJNSA010000001.1:0-94075 GCF_027497875.1 Streptococcus sp. SM3
AATCAGTAAAAATGTGATATAATGAAGTGTTAGAAAAACAGGTTTCATTTGCCTGGAAAGGAAAAATTATGTCTGAAAAGAATTTTTATATTACAACACCGATTTACTATCCATCTGGTAAACTCCATATCGGTTCTGCCTACACAACTATCGCTTGTGATGTCCTAGCTCGTTACAAACGCCTCATGGGCTACGATGTCTTTTATTTGACAGGTCTTGATGAGCATGGCCAAAAAATCCAGCAAAAAGCTGAAGAAGCTGGCATCACACCTCAAGCCTATGTTGATGGGATGGCAGTTGGAGTCAAAGAACTCTGGCAATTACTCGATATCTCCTATGATAAATTTATCCGGACAACGGATGACTACCACGAAAAAGTAGTGGCGCAAGTCTTTGAGCGCTTGCTGGCTCAAGATGACATCTACTTGGGTGAATATTCTGGCTGGTATTCAGTCTCAGATGAGGAATTCTTTACAGAAAGCCAGCTTGCAGAAGTTTTCCGTGATGAAGCTGGTAATGTAACTGGTGGTATTGCTCCATCAGGTCACGAAGTGGAATGGGTATCTGAAGAATCATACTTCCTTCGCCTCAGCAAATACCAAGACCGTTTGGTCGAATTTTTCAAGTCCCATCCTGAATTTATCACTCCAGATGGTCGTCTGAATGAAATGCTTCGCAACTTCATCGAGCCAGGTTTAGAGGATTTGGCAGTTTCTCGTACAACCTTTACCTGGGGTGTGCCAGTGCCATCTAATCCAAAACACGTTGTATACGTTTGGATTGATGCCCTTCTTAACTATGCGACAGCTCTTGGATACGGTCAAGATGAACACGGAAATTTTGACAAGTTCTGGAATGGAACTGTCTTCCATATGGTAGGAAAAGACATCCTTCGTTTCCACTCAATCTATTGGCCAATCCTTCTTATGATGTTGGATATTAAATTGCCAGATCGTTTGATTGCCCATGGTTGGTTTGTCATGAAAGACGGCAAGATGTCTAAGTCTAAAGGAAATGTTGTTTACCCTGAAATGTTGGTAGAGCGCTATGGACTGGATCCACTTCGCTACTACCTCATGCGTAGCCTTCCAGTTGGTTCAGACGGAACCTTCACTCCTGAAGACTATGTTGGCCGTATTAACTATGAATTGGCTAATGACCTCGGGAACCTCCTCAACCGTACGGTTTCTATGATTAACAAGTACTTTGATGGGCAAATTCCAGCCTATGTGGAAGGTGTGACAGAATTTGACAATGCTCTTGCTCAAGTAGCTGCTGAATCAATCGCTGACTACCATACACACATGGAAGCAGTTGACTACCCACGTGCACTTGAAGCAGTATGGACTCTTATTTCACGTACAAACAAATACATAGACGAGACAGCTCCATGGGTATTGGCAAAGGATGAAGCTCATCGTGACCAATTGGCAAGTGTTATGAGCCACTTGGCAGCCAGCCTTCGTGTTGTAGCTCACATGATTGAGCCGTTTATGATGGAAACCAGTCGCGCGGTCTTGACTCAACTTGGCTTGGAAGAAGTAGCAAGCCTTGAGAACTTGAGCTTGGCTGACTTCCCAGCATATGTGACTGTAGTTGCTAAAGGAACACCAATCTTCCCACGTCTGGATATGGAAGAAGAAATCGCCTATATCAAAGAACAAATGGAAGGAAATAAACCAGCAGTCGAAAAAGAATGGAATCCGGATGAAGTTGAGCTCAAACTTAACAAGGATGAAATCAAGTTTGAAGACTTTGACAAGGTCGAAATCCGTGTCGCAGAAGTCAAAGAAGTGTCTAAAGTAGAAGATTCAGATAAGTTGCTTCAATTCCGCTTGGATGCTGGCGATGGTGAAGATCGTCAAATCCTCTCAGGAATTGCAAAATACTATCCAAACGAACAAGAATTGGTCGGCAAGAAAGTTCAAATCGTTGCCAATCTCAAACCACGTAAAATGATGAAAAAATATGTCAGCCAAGGTATGATCCTATCAGCTGAACATGATGGACAATTAACCCTTCTCACAGTTGATCCAGCTGTACCAAACGGAAGTGTGATTGGGTAAAATTAAAACACTAAAGTCAGTTGGAAGACAAAGTCCTTAGACTACAAGTTTCTAAGGACTTTTCTATGTGTAGAGTTGTATATTAGTATAATAGATGTAAGAATGGTTGAGAAATGTTGCCTAAGTCTCACAAAGAAGATCAAGACTACAAATATAATCAAGTTGGTTTTTACACGCTAGTTGAACTCATTTTGTAGACCATTTTCTTGGTCGCAGGTACTTATTCCTAGGATAAAAGGTGTCCTAGTTTATCCCCTGTTACATATGTTAGTTAAAATTCCTCCCATCTAATGTTTCTGCGGTTTCAGTTTCTGCTCCAAACCATCAAGGACATTGAGGTCAATACCGCCTATCGTTGGTTTAAGGGGGGATTGAAACGATAAAATTCCTCATTTTACAACTTATGGTAAGAATTACAGACATCGTTTTCAATATAAGGAAATAATAGAGCAAATTTTTAATCAGGTCCTATCTATTGTATAGAGGAAAGGTTTGATTGAACCGATAGAGTGATTTCTAATGTAGAAGTATAATAGATTTTTTGGTATAATAAAAGTTATGGAAATCGAAAAAACCAATCGTATGAATGCGCTCTTTGAATTTTATGCGGCGCTTTTGACAGATAAGCAAATGAATTATATCGAGCTCTACTACGCTGATGATTACAGCCTTGCTGAAATTGCTGAGGAGTTTGGTGTCAGTCGTCAGGCTGTCTATGATAATATTAAGCGGACAGAAAAGATTCTGGAAGATTATGAGATGAAATTGCACATGTACTCGGACTACATTGTCCGCAGTCAGATTTTTGACCAGATTTTGGAGCGCTATCCCAAGGATGACTTTCTGAAGGAGCAGATAGAAATTTTAACAAGCATTGATAATAGAGAATAAGAGGAAGAAACATGGCATTTGAAAGTTTAACAGAACGTTTGCAGAACGTCTTTAAAAATCTACGTAAAAAAGGAAAAATCTCTGAATCTGATGTCCAAGAGGCAACCAAAGAAATTCGCTTGGCTTTGCTCGAGGCCGACGTTGCCTTGCCTGTTGTAAAGGACTTTATCAAGAAAGTTCGTGAGCGTGCAGTCGGCCATGAGGTTATTGATACCCTTAATCCTGCGCAACAAATTATTAAAATCGTTGATGAGGAACTGACAACCGTTTTAGGTTCTGATACGGCAGAAATTATCAAGTCACCTAAGATTCCAACCATCATCATGATGGTCGGTTTGCAAGGGGCTGGTAAAACAACCTTTGCTGGTAAAATGGCCAACAAACTCAAGAAAGAAGAAAATGCTCGTCCTTTGATGATTGCGGCGGATATTTATCGTCCTGCTGCCATTGATCAGCTTAAGACCTTGGGCCAACAGATTGATGTGCCGGTTTTCGCTCTTGGAACAGAAGTACCAGCTGTTGAGATTGTTCGTCAAGGTTTGGAACAAGCCCAAGCTAATCATAATGACTATGTCTTGATTGATACGGCAGGTCGTTTGCAGATTGATGAGCTTTTGATGAATGAACTTCGTGACGTAAAAGCATTGGCTCAACCAAACGAAATTCTCCTCGTGGTTGATGCCATGATTGGTCAAGAAGCGGCCAATGTTGCGCGTGAGTTTAATGCTCAGTTGGAAGTGACTGGGGTTATCCTTACTAAAATTGATGGTGATACTCGTGGTGGTGCTGCTCTATCTGTTCGTCACATTACTGGAAAACCAATTAAGTTCACTGGTACAGGTGAAAAGATTACGGACATTGAAACCTTCCACCCAGACCGCATGTCAAGTCGTATTCTTGGAATGGGGGATATGCTCACTTTGATTGAGAAAGCTTCTCAAGAATACGATGAGCAAAAAGCCCTTGAAATGGCTGAGAAGATGCGTGAAAACACCTTTGATTTCAATGATTTCATTGATCAGTTGGATCAGGTGCAAAATATGGGGCCGATGGAAGACTTGCTCAAGATGATTCCAGGTATGGCTAACAATCCAGCCCTTCAAAACATGAAGGTAGATGAACGCCAGATTGCTCGCAAACGTGCTATTGTGTCTTCAATGACACCTGAAGAACGTGAAAATCCAGATTTGTTAAATCCAAGCCGTCGTCGTCGTATCGCTGCTGGTTCTGGAAATACATTTGTCGAAGTCAATAAATTCATCAAGGACTTTAACCAGGCTAAACAACTCATGCAGGGGGTTATGTCTGGGGATATGAACAAGATGATGAAGCAGATGGGAATCAATCCAAACAACCTTCCTAAAAATATGCCAAATATGGGAGGAATGGATATGTCTGCCCTTGAAGGGATGATGGGACAAGGCGGTATGCCTGACCTGTCAGCTCTTGGAGGAGCAGGAATGCCAGATATGAGCCAGATGTTTGGTGGCGGACTCAAAGGTAAAATCGGTGAATTTGCTATGAAACAGTCCATGAAACGCATGGCTAACAAAATGAAGAAAGCGAAGAAGAAACGTAAGTAAGACCGAAGGGCTTTCATTTCATACAAAAAGGACTCTGAATCGGATTCAGAGTCCTTTTTGTATGTGATTATGTGACTATTAGTCCGTCTCGCTCCGTGCGGGGCGAGACAAAAAAATCACCCGCTATGCGGGTGCGCGTCGAAGATGATACCCAAAAAACTCCGAACGCGATACAATAAAGGTGTTCAAGCCAATTGTAAAGTGAAAGAAGAAAAATATGGCACAAAAAGCTCATAGTTTATCGCACACAAAGTGGCATTGTTCTATCTCATTGTGTTCACACCTAAGTATAGACGAAAAGTCATCTATAATCAATATAGAATTAGTTTAGGCGAAATATTTCATCGCTTTTGCAGTTATAAAGGAATTGAAATTATCGAGGGTTACTTAATGCTAGACAATGTACATCTATTAGGAAGTATTCCACCAAATTAAAGAAATTATCTAGTGGATGATTTCTTCATGAGTATAAAAATTTGAGAACGAGTAAAGCATGATATAGCACTAGATAAATTGAATGTAAAGGAATATGAGGCTCCCTTTAGGGATAGTAGTAAGTAATACTAAAGCCTCTTTAAGAGGCAAGTGACGAGTCAATAGCAATAAGCCTTGAACAAAGTGAAAGCCAGCGTCTTTAAGCGCTGGCTGGTCATGATTGGTCTATTCCCACTCAACGGTTGCTGGTGGTTTACTTGTAATGTCGTAGACGATACGGTTAACGTGGTCCACTTCGTTTACGATACGTACAGAAATCTTTTGAAGGACTTCCCAAGGAATCTTTGCAAAATCAGCAGTCATACCATCGATAGAGGTGATGGCACGGATTGCAATCGTGTAGTCATACGTACGACCGTCACCCATAACACCGACTGAACGAACGCCTGTGTTAACTGTGAAGTATTGCCAGATATCGCGGTCAAGACCAGCATTGGCAATTTCCTCACGAAGAATAGCGTCTGACTCACGAACAGTTTCAAGTTTTTCTTCAGTAATTTCACCCATAACACGGATAGCAAGTCCTGGTCCTGGGAATGGTTGGCGCCATACGATATGGTCTGGCATACCAAGTTCTGTACCAAGGGCACGAACTTCGTCTTTATAGAGAGTGTTGAGTGGTTCAATCAATTCAAATTGCATGTCTTCTGGAAGACCACCCACGTTGTGGTGTGACTTGATAGTTTGAGCTGTATCCGTACCAGACTCGATAACATCTGTATATAAAGTACCTTGAGCAAGGAATTTCACATCTTTGAGCTTGCTTGCTTCGTCATCAAATACATACACAAACTCGTTACCGATGATTTTACGTTTTTGTTCAGGGTCAGAAACGCCAGCAAGTTTATCAAGGAAACGTTTAGCTGCGTCTGCTTTGACGATATTCAAACCAAACTTACCACCAAGCATGTCCATAACTTGGTCCGCTTCTCCTTTACGAAGAAGACCGTGGTCTACGAAGATACAGATCAATTGATCGCCAATCGCTTTTTGAAGAAGAACCCCAACGACAGATGAGTCAACCCCACCTGAAAGGCCAAGAAGGACACGTTTATCACCGACGGTTTCACGGATTTTTTGGATCTGCATATCAATGAAGTTATCCATTGACCAGTCGCCTTTAGCCTTACAAATGTTAAGGGCAAAGTTACGAAGGATATCATTTCCGTACACAGAATGACGAACTTCTGGGTGGAATTGGATACCGTAAATGTTTTTATCTGGGTTTTCGATGGCTGCGTATGGGCAGTCAGCTGATGTACCTGTACGAACAAAGTCAGAAGGAATCTCAGTAACCGCATCACCATGGCTCATCAAAACAGTCTGCTCGTCTGGTGTTGATTCAAAAAGAGCTGATGGTGTGTGAGTAAGAGTTGATTGACCGTATTCACGATTTCCAGCATCACCTGCAGGAACAACTTTTCCTCCAAGTTTATGGGTCAATAACTGCATACCATAACAAATTCCCAAAATAGGAATTCCGAGTTCGAAGATTTCTGGGTCAATATCAAATGAACCATCTTCATATACAGAGTTTGGACCACCTGATAGAATAATTCCTACAGGATTGATTTCACGAACTTCAGCAGCTGAAATTTTATGGCTTTTTAGTTCCGAAAAAACACCAATCTCACGGATACGGCGTGAAATCAGCTGGTTGTATTGGCTACCATAGTCCAATACGATGATTTTTTCTACATCTTGCAAATCAGTTGAAATGTTGCTCATCTTTTTCCTTTCTCAAAAGAAATATCTTTTTTCAATATTCTATCACAAATAAGGGCGAATTACCAACTAAACAAGGCGAAGTTTGACTTTTTCTAGTTTATTGGGGTACAATAGAGAAAAGATAGAAATGAAGTGAAAAATATGCTACCTGCTTATATGAAAATCCATGATCAGATTAAAAAGGATATTGACGATCACCGTTGGGCTATTGGGGAGAGGCTTCCTAGTGAACGAGATTTAGCAGAGCAGTTTGAGGTCAGTCGCATGACCCTCCGCCAAGCTGTATCTCTATTAGTTGAAGAAGGTGTCTTAGAGCGCCGCGTAGGAAGTGGCACCTTTGTTTCTAGTACTCGGGTACAAGAAAAGATGCGAGGAACAACAAGTTTTACTGAAATTGTTAAGTCCCAAGGTAAAGTACCCTCTAGCCAGCTCATTTCCTACAGAAAAACCATTCCCAATGAGCAGGAAGTTGCAAAGTTAGGAATTTCTCCAACGGAGAATATTATCCGAATGGAACGGGTCCGCTATGCCGACCAAGTTCCTCTAGTTTATGAAGTTGCTTCTATTCCTGAAAAATTCATTAAGGACTTTAAAAAAGAAGAAATCACCAGTCATTTCTTCCAAACATTGCAAAAACATGGCTACCGTATCGGTAAATCACAGCAGACAATCTATGCTCGCCTTGCTAAGGAAAAAATCGCCCACTATTTGGAAGTTGAAAAAGGACATGCTATTCTTGGTCTGACTCAGGTTTCTTACCTAGAAGATGGTACTGCTTTTGAATACGTAAAAAGTCAATATGTAGGCGAACGCTTTGAATTTTATCTTGAAAATAACTAGTCTAGAAAGGCTAGTTTTTTGCTTTCTTAAAACATTAGAATTGTCAAAACAATCTGTCTAGGCTTGATTTTATGGATTATTTACTATAAAATGAGAAGGAAAAACGTCAAACTTTTATATTGCAAATAGGAGAAAACATGACAAAAACATTAAAACGTCCTGAGGTTTTATCACCTGCTGGTACTTTAGAGAAGCTAAAGGTAGCTGTTCAGTATGGAGCAGATGCTGTCTTTATCGGTGGTCAGGCCTATGGTCTTCGTAGCCGTGCAGGAAACTTTACCTTTGAACAGATGGAAGAAGGCGTGCAGTTTGCGGCTAAGTATGGAGCTAAGGTCTATGTAGCTGCCAATATGGTTATGCACGAAGGAAATGAAGCTGGTGCTGGTGAGTGGTTCCGTAAACTGCGTGATATCGGGATTGCAGCAGTTATCGTATCTGACCCAGCCTTGATTATGATTGCAGCAACAGAAGCACCAGGTCTTGAAATCCACCTCTCTACCCAAGCAAGTGCCACTAACTATGAAACTCTTGAGTTCTGGAAAGAACTAGGCTTAACTCGTGTCGTTTTGGCGCGTGAGGTTTCAATGGAAGAATTGGCAGAAATTCGCAAACGTACAGACGTTGAGATTGAAGCCTTTGTTCATGGAGCTATGTGTATTTCCTACTCAGGTCGCTGTACGCTTTCAAATCACATGAGTATGCGTGATGCTAACCGTGGTGGTTGCTCTCAGTCTTGCCGTTGGAAGTACGACCTTTACGATATGCCATTTGGGAAAGAACGCAAGAGCTTGAAAGGTGAAATTCCTGAAGAATTTTCAATGTCAGCCGTTGATATGTCTATGATTGACCATATCCCGGATATGATTGAAAATGGTGTGGACAGTCTAAAAATCGAAGGACGCATGAAGTCTATTCACTATGTTTCAACAGTAACTAACTGTTATAAGGCGGCTGTTGATGCTTATCTAGAGAGTCCAGAAAAATTCGAAGCTATCAAGCAAGACTTGATTGATGAGATGTGGAAGGTTGCCCAACGTGAATTAGCAACAGGTTTCTATTACGGTACACCATCTGAAAATGAGCAGTTGTTTGGTGCTCGTCGTAAAATTCCTGAGTATAAGTTTGTCGCTGAAGTGGTTTCTTATGATGATGCGACACAAACAGCAACTATTCGTCAACGGAATGTGATTAACGAAGGCGACCAAGTTGAGTTTTATGGCCCAGGTTTCCGTCATTTTGAAACGTATATCGAAGATTTACATGATGCCAAAGGCAATAAAATTGACCGTGCTCCTAATCCAATGGAACTCTTGACTATCAAGGTTCCACAACCTGTTCAAGCTGGAGACATGGTTCGAGCTCTCAAAGAAGGACTCATCAATCTTTATAAAGAAGATGGCACCAGCGTCACAGTTCGTGCTTAATAAGCGTACAGGAGACGAAAGCTTTTTAGTTTCTTTCCCTTTAATCCTACTTACTAAAGAGCATTAGGTTAAAGAAAATATATTAATTTCCATCCGAGATTTCATCTCGGATTTTTTCATTATTTTTCAGAAAGACCTAGATAATGGACGGATTTATTACAAGTTTTTTCCAAAGTTTTCTATATATTAAGCTAAAAAATAGTAAAATTGTAAATAATTTTCATTAAACGCTTTCAACGTAAGTAAAAAGTTGACAAATCCAAATTTTAGGACTAAACTAAGTAAGTAAATTTTAATTAAAAGGAGAATTCGTCATGAATTTAACATTTTTCGGTCTATGTCTTGCCTGTATGGGTGTATCTCTTGGTGAAGGTATGTTGATGAACGGTTTGTTGAAATCAGTTGCTCGCCAACCAGATATCATCTCAGAACTACGTAGTTTGATGATCCTAGGGGTTGCCTTTATTGAAGGTACTTTCTTCGTTACTCTTGTCTTTTCATTTATCATCAAATAAAAGAAGTATAAATTGAAAAAGGGAGGATTTTAGATGGAAGAAAGTATTAATCCAACCATCAATATTGGTCCTGTTACCTTTAATTTAACCATAGTAGTTTTGACTTTGTTGACTGTAGCACTTATTTTTGGCTTTATTTATTGGGCAACTCGAAATATGACTTTGAGACCCACAGGAAAACAAAATGTATTAGAGTATTTATTTGATTTTGTTGTTGGATTTACAAAATCAAACCTTGGTCCAATGATAAAGGATTATTCTCTCTTTTATTTCTGTTTATTCCTATTTATGGCCATTGCAAATAATATTGGCTTAATGGCTAGAATTCAGACTACAGATGGTGTAAATCTTTGGACCTCACCAACAGCAAATTTGTCATTTGACTTGGTCTTGTCTTTTACAATTATCTTAATGACCCACGTAGAAGGAATTCGTCGTCGTGGAATCAAAAAGTATTTAAAAGCATTTGTAACACCAGGTTTTATGACACCAATGAATCTCTTGGAAGAAGTTACCAATCTCCTTTCACTTGCATTGCGGGTCTTTGGTAATATCTTTGCAGGGGAAGTGATGGCAAGTATGTTAGTCCTACTTTCTCATCAGGCCTTCTATTGGTATCCTATTGCTTTTGGAACAAATCTAATCTGGACTGCATTTTCTGTTTTTATTTCTTGTGTACAAGCATATGTATTTACATTGTTATCTTCAATGTACCTAGGAAATAAAATTAATGATGAAGAATAGAAAGGAGTAGTTTATGAATGTAACAGTAGGTGAATTACTTGGTGATTTTATACTAATCGCTGGTTCCTTTATTCTCTTGCTAGTCTTGGTTAAGAAATACGCTTGGTCAAATTTGACTAGTATTTTCGAACAAAGAGCAGAAAAAATTGCAGCAGATATTGACGGAGCTGAACAAGCACGTCAAAAAGCAGAAGTATTGGCTCAGAAACGTGAAGATGAATTGGCTGGTAGCCGTAAAGAAGCTAAGACAATCATTGAGAATGCGAAAGAAACAGCTGAGAAAAGCAAAGCTAGTATTTTAGCAGATGCTAAGCTAGAAGCAGGACGCTTGAAAGAAAAAGCGAACCAAGAAATTGCTCAAAATAAAGCTGAAGCTTTACAAAGCGTTAAGGGTGAGGTAGCAGATTTGACAATCAGCTTGGCTGGTAAAATCATCTCACAAAACCTTGACGGTCATGCCCATAAAGAACTCATTGATCAGTATATCGATCAGTTAGGAGAAGCTTAATGGACAAGAAAACAGTAAAGGTAATTGAAAAATACAGCATGCCTTTTGTCCAATTGGTTTTAGAAAAAGGAGAAGAAGACCGTATCTTTTCAGACTTAGCTCAAATCAAGCAAGTTGCTGAAGAAACAGGTTTACCTTCTTTTTTAAAAAAAGTGGCAGTAGACGAGTCTGACAAGGAAAAAACGATTTCTTTCTTCCAAGACTCAGTGTCACCTTTATTGCAAAACTTTATTCAGGTTCTTATCTACAATCACAGAGCAAATCTTTTTTATGATATTCTTGTAGATTGCTTGAACCGACTTGAAAAAGAAACAAATCGATTTGAAGTGACGATTACGTCAGCTCATCCTTTAACTGATGAACAGAAGAGTCGCTTGCTCCCTTTGATTGAGAAAAAAATGTCTCTTAAAGTAAGGAGTGTAAAAGAACAAATCGATGAAAGTCTTATTGGTGGTTTTGTCATTTTTGCCAATCACAAGACAATTGATGTGAGTATTAAACAACAACTTAAAGTTGTTAAAGAAAATTTGAAATAGAAAGTGGTGTTCTTTTGGCAATTAACGCACAAGAAATCAGCGCTTTAATTAAGCAACAAATTGAAAATTTCAAACCCAATTTTGATGTGACTGAAACAGGTGTTGTAACCTATATCGGGGATGGTATCGCGCGTGCTCACGGCCTTGAAAATGCCATGAGTGGAGAGTTGTTGATTTTTGAAAACGGCTCTTATGGTATGGCTCAAAACTTGGAGTCAACAGACGTCGGTATTATCATCCTAGGTGACTTTACTGATATCCGTGAAGGCGATACAATCCGCCGTACAGGTAAAATCATGGAAGTCCCAGTAGGTGAAAGTCTGATTGGTCGTGTTGTGGACCCACTTGGTCGTCCAGTTGACGGCCTTGGAGAAATCCACACTGACAAAACTCGTCCAGTAGAAGCACCAGCTCCTGGTGTTATGCAACGTAAGTCTGTATCAGAACCATTGCAAACTGGTTTGAAAGCTATTGACGCCCTTGTACCGATTGGTCGTGGTCAACGTGAGTTGATTATCGGTGACCGTCAGACAGGGAAAACAACCATTGCGATTGATACAATCTTGAACCAAAAGGGTCAAGATATGATCTGTATCTACGTAGCGATTGGACAGAAAGAATCAACAGTTCGTACGCAAGTAGAAACACTACGTCAGTACGGTGCCTTGGACTACACAATCGTTGTGACAGCCTCTGCTTCACAACCATCTCCATTGCTTTTCCTAGCTCCTTATGCTGGGGTTGCCATGGCGGAAGAATTTATGTACCAAGGTAAGCATGTTTTGATCGTTTATGATGATCTTTCAAAACAAGCGGTAGCTTATCGTGAACTGTCTCTCTTGCTTCGTCGTCCTCCAGGTCGTGAAGCCTTCCCAGGGGATGTTTTCTACCTTCACAGCCGTTTGCTTGAGCGTTCAGCTAAAGTTTCTGATGAGCTTGGTGGTGGATCGATTACAGCCCTACCGTTTATCGAGACACAAGCAGGAGATATCTCTGCCTATATCGCAACCAACGTGATTTCAATCACTGATGGACAAATCTTCCTTGGTGATGGTCTCTTCAATGCGGGTATTCGTCCAGCCATTGACGCGGGTTCATCTGTATCTCGTGTAGGTGGTTCTGCACAAATTAAAGCCATGAAGAAGGTTGCTGGTACACTTCGTATCGACCTTGCTTCATACCGTGAGTTGGAAGCATTCACTAAGTTTGGTTCTGACTTGGATGCGGCAACACAGGCTAAGTTAAACCGTGGTCGTCGTACAGTTGAAGTCTTGAAACAACCTGTTCACAAACCATTGCCTGTTGAGAAACAAGTAACCATTCTCTATGCTTTGACACACGGTTTCTTGGATACTGTTCCAGTAGATGATATTGTTCGTTTCGAGGAAGAGTTCCATGCCTTCTTTGATGCTCAACATCCAGAGATTTTGGAAACCATTCGTGATACAAAAGACTTGCCAGAAGAAGCAGTCTTGGATGCTGCGATTACAGAGTTTCTCAATCAAACCAGCTTCCAATAAGAATAGAGGTGTCAGATGGCAGTATCTCTAAATGATATTAAAACAAAAATCGCCTCAACAAAAAATACGAGTCAAATCACTAATGCCATGCAAATGGTATCAGCTGCTAAGCTAGGTCGTTCTGAAGAAGCGGCTCGCAACTTCCAAGTTTATGCTCAGAAAGTTCGTAAACTTTTGACGGATATTCTTCATGGTAATGGATCTGGTGGCTCAACCAATCCCATGTTGATTAGTCGTCCAGTTAAGAAGACAGGCTATATCGTCATTACTTCAGACCGAGGTTTGGTTGGAGGTTATAATTCTTCTATTCTGAAAGCCGTTATGGAGCTGAAAGAAGAATACCATCCAGACGGTAAAGGTTTTGAAATGATCTGTATTGGTGGAATGGGAGCTGATTTCTTTAAAGCTCGTGGTATTCAACCACTTTATGAACTACGTGGCTTGGCAGATCAACCAAGCTTTGATGAAGTTCGTAAGATTATTTCAAAAACTGTTGAAATGTACCAAAATGAACTTTTTGATGAACTCTATGTCTGCTATAACCACCATGTCAATACGCTAACCAGTCAAATGCGTGTGGAACAAATGCTTCCAATTGTTGACTTGGATCCAAATGAAGCAGATGATAGTTACAGCTTGACCTTTGAATTGGAAACTAGCCGAGAAGAAATTTTGGAGCAGTTGTTGCCTCAATTTGCAGAAAGTATGATTTACGGTGCTATTATCGATGCTAAGACAGCTGAAAATGCTGCCGGTATGACAGCCATGCAAACAGCGACAGATAATGCTAAGAAAGTCATTAATGATTTGACAATTCAGTATAACCGTGCCAGACAGGCGGCGATTACACAAGAAATTACAGAAATCGTAGCAGGAGCTAGTGCCTTAGAATAGGCTCTAGTCCAGCTCGTATGAAAATGAACTTAGGACCTAGTTAAGCTAGGAACCGACAGTATCTTATATAGAATAGGAGAAGGAGATGAGTTCAGGTAAAATTGCTCAGGTTATCGGACCCGTTGTAGACGTCTTGTTTGCAGCAGGGGAAAAACTTCCTGAGATTAACAATGCACTTGTCGTCTACAAAAATGACGAAAGAAAAACAAAAATCGTCCTTGAAGTAGCCTTGGAGTTGGGAGATGGTATGGTCCGTACTATCGCCATGGAATCAACAGATGGTTTGACTCGTGGAATGGAAGTATTGGACACAGGTCGTCCAATCTCTGTACCAGTAGGTAAAGAAACTTTGGGACGTGTCTTCAATGTTTTGGGAGATACCATTGACTTGGAAGCTCCTTTTACAGAAGATGCAGAGCGTCAGCCAATTCATAAAAAAGCTCCAACTTTTGATGAATTGTCTACCTCTTCTGAAATCCTTGAAACAGGGATTAAGGTTATCGACCTTCTTGCCCCTTACCTTAAAGGTGGTAAGGTTGGACTTTTCGGTGGTGCCGGAGTTGGTAAAACCGTCTTAATCCAAGAATTGATTCACAACATTGCCCAAGAACACGGTGGTATTTCAGTATTTACCGGTGTTGGGGAACGTACTCGTGAGGGTAATGACCTTTACTGGGAAATGAAAGAATCAGGCGTTATCGAGAAAACAGCCATGGTATTTGGTCAGATGAATGAGCCACCAGGAGCACGTATGCGTGTTGCTCTTACTGGTTTGACAATTGCTGAATACTTCCGTGATGTGGAAGGCCAAGACGTGCTTCTCTTTATCGATAATATCTTCCGTTTCACTCAGGCTGGTTCAGAAGTATCTGCCCTTTTGGGTCGTATGCCATCAGCCGTTGGTTACCAACCAACACTTGCTACAGAAATGGGGCAATTGCAAGAACGTATCACATCAACTAAGAAGGGTTCTGTAACCTCTATCCAGGCTATCTATGTGCCAGCGGATGACTATACTGACCCAGCGCCAGCAACAGCCTTCGCTCACTTGGATTCAACAACCAACTTGGAACGTAAGTTGGTACAATTGGGTATCTACCCAGCCGTTGACCCACTTGCTTCAAGCTCACGTGCCTTGGCACCTGAAATCGTTGGAGAAGAGCACTATGCAGTTGCTGCTGAAGTAAAACGCGTTCTTCAACGTTACCATGAATTGCAAGATATCATTGCTATCCTTGGTATGGATGAGCTTTCTGATGAAGAAAAGACCTTGGTTGCTCGTGCTCGTCGTATCCAGTTCTTCTTGTCACAAAACTTCAACGTTGCGGAACAATTTACTGGTCAGCCAGGTTCTTATGTTCCAGTTGCTGAAACTGTTCGTGGCTTTAAGGAAATCCTTGATGGTAAACATGACCAGTTACCAGAAGATGCCTTCCGTGGTGTAGGTTCTATCGAAGATGTGATTGCAAAAGCTGAAAAAATGGGATTTTAAGAGGTGATCTATGGCTCAGTTAACTGTCCAGATCGTGACACCAGATGGTCTCGTCTATGATCACCATGCCAGCTATGTATCAGTTCGAACTCTGGATGGTGAGATGGGGATCTTGCCACGACATGAAAATATGATTGCGGTTTTAGCAGTTGATGAAGTAAAGGTAAAACGTATTGATGATGAAGATCACGTGAACTGGATTGCAGTAAACGGAGGCGTTATTGAAATTGCCAATAATACCATCACAATCGTTGCTGATTCTGCAGAACGTGCTCGTGATATCGATATTAGTCGTGCAGAACGTGCCAAACTTCGTGCAGAGCAAGAAATTGAAGAAGCACAAGATAAACACTTGATTGATCAAGAACGTCGTGCTAAAATTGCTTTGCAACGTGCCATTAACCGTATTAATGTCGGAAATAGACTATAAGAAAAAAATGAACTTGAGTTACCAAGTTCATTTTTTATGTTTTCTTAAGGGGCAAAACTGATGAAAAATTAGAATCGTCTATTGATATAAAAGATAAAAAAAGATAGCATAATTCAAATTGCGTAGCAGAAATCATACAAATGAAATTGATTATAGTAAAATAGGATTAGAATTATTAAGAAAGTTGGTTTTTTATTGGAAACGATAGTATTTTCAATCTCCGTTTTTTTAGCAGGGATCTTGTCCTTCTTTTCCCCTTGCATCTTCCCTCTGTTACCTGTTTATACTGGAATTTTATTGGATGATCAGGAAAGTGCAAAAAGCTTCTCTCTGTTTGGAAGAAAAGTCGCTTGGTCAGGCTTGATTCGAACGCTGTGCTTTATTGCAGGTATTTCTCTCATTTTCTTTATCTTAGGATTTGGTGCTGGTTACTTTGGTAATATTCTCTATGCCAATTGGTTTCGCTATACCATGGGAACAATTATTATCATTTTAGGCCTTCACCAGATGGAAATTTTTCATTTTAAGAAATTAGAGGTTCAAAAAAGCTTTACTTTTAAGAAATCAGAAGCTAATCGTTATTGGTCAGCCTTTTTACTCGGTATTACCTTCAGCTTTGGTTGGACGCCTTGTATTGGTCCTGTATTGAGTTCTGTTTTAGCGCTTGCAGCTTCTGGAGGCAATGGTGCTTGGCAAGGAGCTATCTATACTCTTATTTACACTCTGGGGATGGCCATTCCTTTCTTGGTTTTGGCTCTAGCTTCAGGTGTAGTAATGCCTTATTTTAGTAAAATTAAACGTCATATGATGCTACTGAAGAAAATTGGTGGTTTCCTCATTATTTTAATGGGAATTTTGTTGCTATTAGGACAAGTAAATGTTCTAGCTGGAATTTTTGAATAAAGGAGAAAAAGATGAAAAAAGTAATGTTTGCTGGCTTAAGCCTCTTGTCATTAGTCGTATTGATAGCCTGTGGTGAGGAAGAGACTAAAAAGACTCAAGCTCCACAACAATCCCCAAAACAACAGCAACAAACGACTGTACAACAAATTGCTGTTGGAAAAGAGGCTCCAGACTTTACCTTGCAATCTATGGATGGTAAAGAAGTTAAGTTATCTGATTATAAGGGGAAAAAAGTCTACTTAAAGTTTTGGGCTTCATGGTGTGGTCCATGTAAGAAAAGTATGCCTGAGTTGATGGAATTAGCGGCGAAACCAGATCGTGATTTTGAAATTCTTAGTGTCATTGCACCAGGAATTCAAGGTGAAAAAACTGTCGAGCAATTCCCACAATGGTTCCAAGATCAAGGATATAAAGATATCCCAGTACTTTATGACACAAAAGGAACCACCTTCCAAGCTTACCAAATTCGAAGCATTCCTACAGAATACCTGATTGACAGTCAAGGAAAGATTGGCAAGATTCAATTTGGTGTTATCAGCAACGAGGATGCAGAAGCAGCCTTTAAAGAAATGAACTAGAATCAAGATTTTAAAATAGTATTTATATAATTAATCCTCTAGATTTTAGATAGTGTTAATCTAAGATTTAGGGGATTTTTGCTATCAATAAATTAAGTTTAAAAAAAGAAGGGAGTTCTGTATTATACAGATTCCCCTTCTTTTTCTTTAAACATAATATTTATTTTTTAGCTTTAAGAAGTTTATTATATCATAGCTTCTCGTTGATGAAGCGGATAAACTGATTCCACCAAACTTTTAAGAAGAAGGCTTTTTCAACTTTCTTTTCTGCTACCATTTCAAAACTAGGACGTTCTGTGGTGATGTAACCTTGACCAATCAAATCATTGTCTTCATAAGTTAAATGGCCAATCACTGTTCCAGCTTCAAGTGGTGCTGGGATTGCTTTAGAATCAGGTGTGAATTGAATAGATTGAGAAGATTGACTCCCAACACGTTCGATTAGATAGATATCCTCTGGGGCCACTGCAACTACTGTATCTTCTTTTCCATCTTGTACAGGGGCTTTGCTATCTTGATAGGCATCACCTTTCGGAATGATTTTACGAAGCGTGAATGATGAAGAGATATAATCCATTAGTGAAGATGTAGCTGTGAAGCGAGCGTAAGGATTATTATCTTGATGATCTGCATTCAAAACAACTGTGATAACCCTCATGCCTTTTTCGACAGTAGTACCAACAAAAGACTCTCCAGCCTTATCTGTTGTCCCTGTTTTTAATCCATCAAAACCACCGCGATAAGCAGGCATACCCTCTAACATGTAGTTGGTAGAAGTGATGGTCATTCCAGCAAAAGTAGAAGAAGGTTTTTTCGTGATTTCTAAGACTTGTGGGTATTTTTTGATGAGTTTGCGAGCAACGATAGCGACATCATAAGCACTGAGCTTATTTTCCTCATCTTTTTTAGATCCTGGGTAAATGTTATCACCTAGACTCTCATTGTTAAGCCCCGTCGTATTGACAATAGTGGCATCCTGTATTCCCCATTCTAAGAGCTTTGCGCGCATCATATCTACGAAATCTTTTTCTGAGCCAGCAATTTTCTCAGCTAGGGCAATGGCCGCACTGTTAGCACTAGATACTAGGGTTGCTTCAAGTAGTTGTTCGACGGTATAATTACGAGCCTCCATAGGAACGTTACTAGCTTCAGAATTTGTCGTTAATTTGTAAGGATAATCAGAAATATCTACCGGAGTTGATAGTGTAATACTGCCGTTTTCCAAGGCTTCATAGACAAGATAAACAGTAATTAACTTTGTGATTGAAGCAATTTCAACTGGCTGGGTTGCATCTTTCTCATAGAGAATTTTGCCAGTATTTGCCTCAACAGCAATGGCATGTTTTGCAGCAATATTAAAATCTTGAGCAGCAACAGTAGATGCTGAGCCAATAAGGGACAGACTTAATAGAGTTAAAATAATTTTTTTCATAGTAAGTTTATTCTAACATAAAGAAAAAAATATTCCCAGTTTCATGATAGAAGAAAGAAGCTTTTTTGAAAGTGTGGTAAAATAGATGAATGGAGGTACCCCATGTTTCGTAAGAATAAATTATTTTTTTGGACCAGTGAGATTTTACTATTAACCATCATCTTCTATTTATGGAGACAGATGGGTGGGATTATAACGCCTTTTGTAAGTGTCGCAAACACTATAATGATTCCCTTTCTTTTAGGTGGTTTTTTATATTATTTGACCAATCCTATTGTAAATTTTTTACAAAAGTATTTCAAAATTAACCGTATCATTGGTATTCTACTAACCTTGTGCGCCTTGGTCTGGGGGCTAGTTATTGGGGTAGTCTATCTCTTACCGATTTTGATTAATCAGTTGACCAGTTTAATAGCAACAAGTCAGACAATTTATAGTCGTTTGCAAGATTTGATTGTGGATTTATCTACTTATCCAGCCTTTCAAAATTTAGATATTCAAGCGACGATTCAACAGTTAAATCTCTCCTATGTAGATATTCTACAAAATATTCTAAACAGTGTTACCAATAGTGTTGGAAGTGTCCTATCTGCGCTCTTTAGTACTGTTTTGATTATTATCATGACCCCTGTATTTTTAATTTATTTTTTGTTAGATGGTCACAAATTCTTGCCGATGCTTGAACGTACTGTTTTAAAGCGAGATAAGTTGCATATTACAGGTCTTTTAAAAAATTTGAATGCTACAATCGCTCGATATATTAGTGGAGTTGCCATTGATGCGATTATTATTGGTTGTTTAGCCTTTATCGGATATAGCGTAATCGGTTTGAAATACGCTTTGGTCTTCGCTATCTTTTCAGGATTAGCCAATCTCATTCCTTATGTAGGCCCAAGTATTGGTTTGATTCCGATGATTATCGCCAATGTCTTTACTGATCCCCATAGAATGCTGATTGCAGTTATTTATATGCTGATTATTCAACAAGTAGATGGGAACATCCTTTACCCTCGAATCGTAGGTGGTGTGATGAAAGTCCATCCAATTACGATTTTAGTATTACTTTTGTTATCAAGTAATATCTATGGTGTTATTGGCATGATTGTCGCAGTACCAACTTATTCTATCTTAAAAGAAATTTCTAAGTTTTTATCACGTTTGTATGAAAATCATAAAATAATGAAAGAACGAGAAAGAGAATTAGCTAAGTAAAAGTCAGGAAATTCCTGATTTTTCTTTTTATCTAGGCAAGTGATAGGAGTGGAAGTGCCGTTTAGATTAGTAGATTAAGAATAATTCACAAAAACTTTGTAAAACACTTGCAATTTAGCTGAAATTTGATAAAATAGTAAGGAAAGTTAGACTGTATTGCCTACTGTCTATCTATAAAATATATTTTATTGGAGGCTTTTACTCAAATGGCAAAAGAAAAATACGATCGTAGTAAACCACACGTTAACATTGGTACTATCGGACACGTTGACCACGGTAAAACTACCCTAACTGCAGCTATCACAACTGTTTTGGCACGTCGCTTGCCTTCATCAGTTAACCAACCTAAAGACTATGCGTCTATCGATGCTGCTCCAGAAGAACGCGAACGTGGTATCACTATCAACACTGCGCACGTTGAGTACGAAACTGAAAAACGTCACTACGCTCACATCGACGCTCCAGGACACGCGGACTACGTTAAAAACATGATTACTGGTGCTGCTCAAATGGACGGAGCTATCCTTGTAGTAGCTTCAACTGACGGACCAATGCCACAAACTCGTGAGCACATCCTTCTTTCACGTCAGGTTGGTGTTAAACACCTTATCGTCTTCATGAACAAAGTTGACTTGGTTGACGATGAAGAATTGCTTGAATTGGTTGAAATGGAAATCCGTGACCTCTTGTCAGAATACGACTTCCCAGGTGACGATCTTCCAGTTATCCAAGGTTCAGCTCTTAAAGCCCTTGAAGGTGACACTAAATACGAAGACATCGTTATGGAATTGATGAACACAGTTGATGAGTACATTCCAGAACCAGAACGTGACACTGACAAACCATTGCTTCTTCCAGTCGAAGACGTATTCTCAATCACTGGACGTGGTACAGTTGCTTCAGGACGTATCGACCGTGGTATCGTTAAAGTCAACGACGAAATCGAAATCGTTGGTATCAAAGAAGAAACTCAAAAAGCAGTTGTTACTGGTGTTGAAATGTTCCGTAAACAACTTGACGAAGGTCTTGCCGGAGATAACGTAGGTGTCCTTCTTCGTGGTGTTCAACGTGACGAAATCGAACGTGGACAAGTTATCGCTAAACCAGGTTCAATCAACCCACACACTAAATTCAAAGGTGAAGTTTACATCCTTACTAAAGAAGAAGGTGGACGTCACACTCCATTCTTCAACAACTACCGTCCACAATTCTACTTCCGTACTACTGACGTTACAGGTTCAATCGAACTTCCAGCAGGTACTGAAATGGTAATGCCTGGTGATAATGTGACAATCGACGTTGAGTTGATCCACCCAATCGCCGTAGAACAAGGTACTACATTCTCTATCCGTGAGGGTGGCCGTACTGTTGGTTCAGGTATGGTTACAGAAATCGAAGCTTAATTCGATTTAGTTCCCAGAAGAACAATTATTTAAGTCAGACACTAAAAGAATCTTGCATTGCAAGGTTCTTTTTTATAATCTAATAATACTCTGTTTCGCTCCGTAAGATGCATGATAATTAATTGATGGCTGAGAAGAATTTTTATTTCTCATTGATAAGTGTTTGCAGAAAGTTTTCAGTTTTTTAGGGGACTAGTTTAGAAAATATAAAAAAGACAAACACTAAAATGATGTTTGTCTTTGGTGTGTAGCTCCGTTAGTTGATCAGTTATAATTATGTTAATTAGCAAAACTGATGCAGACCGCTTCTGGGACATGGAAGTCATTAGAAAGTTCTGCTAGACGACCAGTTTCAGGATTGCGTTTAAAGACGGTTACATTGTCAGAGTCCTGATGGACAGCAATGACAAATTCTTGATCCGGCGTCAAATCAAAATCACGTGGAGTCTGACCATGTGTCGGAACGATTTCTAACAACTCTAAGCTACCATCCGCAAGAATTGTATATACTGCGATAGAATCATGACCACGGTTAGAAGCGTAGAGGTATTTACCGTCTTTAGAGAGACGAATAGCAGCAGTTCCATTAAAACCTTTGTAACCTTCTGGTAGAGTTGAAATGACTTGCATGCGTTCAAATTCGCCAACACCATCGTAGATTAGAACCTCGATAGTGCTATTGAGTTCACAAATGAGATAAGCGATTTTATAATGGTTATGGAAAATAATATGGCGTGAACCTGCTCCTGGCTGGCTATGATAGGTATAGAGCTTAGATAATTTTCCTTCTGAATCAAGATCATAAGTAATTACTTGGTCAGTACCTAAGTCGCAGGTCACTAGATAGTGGTCAGGTGTTAAATCTGTAAAGTGAACATGGGGAGAAGCTTGATTCTCATGTGGACCTTGGCCACTGTGTTGATCTACATCACTAAGTAGAAGACTGCCATCTTCCTTGCGTTTATAAACAAGGACCTGTCCCTTGTGGTAGTTTGCCGCGTAAACCAAATCACGCTTTTCATCAACGGCAACATAACAGTGGGGAGCTCCTTTTTCCACGACATGATTTAATAAGGTTCCATCAGTTTGATAGGCTGCAATGCCCCCCTTATTGTCTTGACTACCAACAGTGTATAAATGTTGGTGCTGGTCAAAGGCAAGGTAGGTTGGACTTGGTTCAGCTGCAAAAAGTTCTAGATTTGAAAGCTGACCAGTTTCTGTATCAAAGTCTGCCTTGTAAATCCCTTGGGAAGTACGACGTGTATAAGTTCCAAAATAAACAGTTTCTTTCATGACTATACCTCTTTATAAAGATAAGTCTATTATATCACAAAATTAATTTATAATATGCTATGCGGTGCAATTGAGTAGTATGTAAGCACTTTAAAAAAGAGTTATTTTGATTTAAAAATGGTATAATGGAAAGAATAACAGAAAGGAATTATTTATGGAACAAAAAGAGAAACATTTTAGTCTATCTTGGTTTTTCAAGTGGTTTTTGGACAACAAGGCAATTACGGTATTTTTGGTAACCTTATTATTGGGACTGAATCTTTTTATTTTAAGCAAGATTAGTTTTCTATTTTCACCTGTTTTAGACTTTTTGGCAGTCGTGATGTTGCCAGTCATTCTATCTGGTTTACTATACTATTTACTGAATCCCATTGTTGATTGGTTGGAGAAGCATAAGATTAATCGCGTCATCGCAATCAGTATTGTCTTTGTCATCATCGCTCTCTTTATCATTTGGGGCTTGGCAGTGGCTATTCCAAGTCTGCAACGTCAAGTTTTAACCTTTGCAAGAAATGTACCAATCTATCTCGAAGATGCTGATCGAGTTATTAATGATTTGGTTACCAAGCGTTTACCAGATGATTTCAGACCTCAGTTAGAGCAAGTTTTAACAAACTTCTCTAGTCAGGCTACAGTTTGGGCAAGTAAGGTTTCATCTCAGGCAGTCAACTGGGTGAGTGCCTTTATTAGCGGGGCATCTCAAGTGATTGTTGCCTTGATTATCGTTCCTTTCATGCTCTTTTATCTCTTGCGTGATGGGAAAGGCTTGCGTAACTATTTGACCCAATTCATGCCAACGAAATTGAAGGAACCTGTAGGACAGGTTTTGTCAGAAGTGAATCAACAGTTGTCCAACTATGTTAGAGGACAAGTAACAGTGGCTATTATTGTAGCAGTAATGTTTATCATATTCTTCAAGATTATCGGTCTACGCTATGCAGTTACGTTGGGGGTCACTGCTGGTATTTTAAATCTGGTTCCTTATTTGGGTAGCTTCTTAGCCATGCTTCCTGCCCTAGTATTGGGCTTGATTGCTGGGCCAGTCATGCTTTTAAAAGTAGTGATTGTCTTTATAGTAGAACAAACTATTGAAGGCCGTTTTGTCTCTCCATTGATTTTGGGAAGTCAATTAAACATCCATCCCATTAATGTTCTCTTTGTTTTGTTGACTTCAGGATCCATGTTTGGTATCTGGGGAGTTTTACTCGGTATTCCGGTTTATGCTTCTGCTAAAGTTGTCATTTCAGCCATTTTTGAATGGTATAAGGTAGTCAGTGGCCTATATGAACTAGAAGGAGAGGAAGTCAAGAGTGAACAATAGTCAACAGATGTTACAGGCTTTGGAGGAGCAAGATTTAACCAAGGCTGAGCACTATTTCGTCAAAGCTTTAGAAAATGATCCAAGTGACCTTCTGTATGAGTTAGCTACTTATCTTGAAGGGATTGGTTTTTATCCTCAGGCTAAGGAGATTTACCTAAAAATCGTTGAGAACTTTCCAGAGGTTCATCTTAATCTGGCAGCTATTGCTAGCGAGGATGGTCAAATCGAAGAAGCCTTTGCTTATCTTGAGGAAATCCAAGCTGACAGTGACTGGTATGTTTCAGCTTTGGTACTTAAAGCAGACCTTTACCAGCTGGAAGGTTTGACAGATGTAGCGCGTGAGAAACTGCTGGAGGCTTTGACCTACTCAGAGGATCCTCTCTTGATATTGGGCTTAGCAGAGTTGGATAGTGAGTTGGAAAATTACCAAGAAGCTATTCAAGGCTATGCCCAGTTAGATAATCGTACTATTTATGAGCAAACAGGCATTTCTACCTATCAACGAATTGGTTTTGCCTATGCACAGTTAGGGAAATTTGAAACGGCTACAAAGTTTTTAGAAAAAGCCCTGGAGTTAGAATACGATGACCTAACAGCTTTTGAGTTGGCCAGTCTTTACTTTGATCAAGAAGAATACCAAAAAGCTGTCCTCTATTTTAAGCAGCTTGATACCATTTCACCTGACTTTGAAGGATATGAGTATGGTTACAGTCAGGCCTTACATAAGGAACATCAAGTTCAAGAAGCCTTGCGTATCGCTAAGCAAGGCTTGGAGAAAAATCCTTTTGAAACTCGCCTCTTGCTAGCTGCTTCACAATTTTCTTATGAATTGCATGATGCTAGTGGTGCAGAAAACTACCTCCTTACTGCAAAAGAAGACGCTCAGGATATGGAAGAAATCTTACTCCGTTTAGCAACTATTTATCTAGAACAGGAACGTTATGAGGACATTCTAGACTTACAAAGTGATGAGCCAGAAAATCTTTTGACCAAGTGGATGATTGCTCGTTCCTATCAAGAAATGGATGATTTGGATTCTGGCTACGAGCATTATCAAGAGTTGGCAGGAGATTTGAAGGACAATCCAGAGTTTCTGGAACACTATATCTATCTCTTGCGTGAATTGGGCTACTTTGAAGAAGCAAAAGTCAATGCGCAAGCTTACTTAAAACTGGTTCCAGATGATGTGCAAATGCAAGAATTGTATGAGAGATTGCAGGAATAAAATGTTTTAAAGCTATATCTTATCATTTTTCATAGTATCATCTACAGGTTATTTTATCTATTGTATGGTGAGAGTATATTTGCGTTGTTGTGTTTGTGTTCGAGTTTCCAATATAAGACATAAGAAGTGAGATAAGTAATATTTTTAAAAGTACAATCTTAGACTTTATAGTAAAAGAAAAAGTTCTCATTTCATAAGTGACAGATTGAATAGAAAGCCCTTAGACTAAAAGTTTCTAAGGGTTTTTCTTTGTGTGAAATTGTAAAATAGGGGTAAGAAAAGTTGTGAGATGTTTGCCATGTTTCATAAAAAAATGAGACTACGATTGCAATCATGTTGATTATTACACGCTAGAGGAACTCGTTCCGCAAGACTATATTCTTCGTCAGGTTGAGTAAGTTCTCGATTTTCCTTCATCTATGATTGAATCGTATCCAATAACCACAAATATACTTACCAAGTGTTAGATAATCAAGATAAGTTTATAAGTGAGCAACTGGAAGTTAAGATTGACTTAGTTCGGAAAAAGCAAGGAAAACAGGGAGGGAAAGTTTTTTGTTTTGCATTGAAAAGTATTTTATAGAGGGTTCAACTTATTTTAAGGATAGTAGAGATGAAGAAAAAAAAAGACAAACACTAAAATGATGTTTGTCTTCGGTGTGGAGTTCTCATTAAATGAGAACCTAGTTACAATTAGTTTTTAGAAGCAGCTTGGAATTCTGGGTTTTTCCATGCTTCGTCAATAATAGCTTGTAATTCATTTGCAGATGCTTGCATTTTTTGAGTTTCTGCGTCGTTCAATGGGATATTTACTGGACGAACAATACCATGTGCACCTACAACAGCTGGTTGCCCGATAAAGACGTTTTTAACTCCGTATTGACCTTCTTGGAATACTGAAAGGGGAAGTACTGCGTTTTCATCGTCAAGGATTGCTTTAGTAATACGAGCAAGGGCTACTGCGATACCGTAGTATGTTGCACCTTTTTTGTTGATGATTGTGTAAGCTGCATCACGAACACCTTCGAACAATTCAATCAATTCAGCTTCTTGAACATTTTGAGTGTCTTTAAGGAATTCTTCAAGGTTTACACCAGCGATGTTAGCGTGTGACCAAACAGCGAACTCAGAGTCACCGTGTTCACCCATGATGTAGGCGTGCACTGAACGAGCATCAACATCCAATTTTTCAGCAAGTGCTTGACGGAAACGAGCTGAGTCAAGTGAAGTTCCTGAACCGATAACTCGTTCTTTAGGGAAACCAGAGAATTTCCAAGTTGAGTAAGTCAAGACGTCAACTGGGTTGGCAGCAACAAGGAAGATACCTTTGAAACCTGATTCAACAACTTGAGTTACGATTGATTTGTTGATAGCAAGGTTTTTACCTACAAGGTCAAGACGAGTTTCACCTGGTTTTTGAGGCGCACCTGCAGTGATTACAACAAGGTCAGCGTCTGCACAGTCAGAGTATTGAGCTGCATAGATTTTTTTAGGTGAAGTGAAGGCAAGGGCGTGACTAAGGTCAAGCGCGTCACCAACAGCTTTTTCATGCAATTGTGGAATTTCGATAATTCCAAGCTCTTGTGCAATTCCTTGGTTAACAAGTGCAAAAGCGTAAGAAGAACCTACAGCACCATCACCGACAAGGATAACTTTTTTGTGTTGTTTAGTTGAAGTCATTATTCTAAACATCTCCTTAATTTTATTCAGGGATTTCCCCAGTTATTTCAATTTTATCACTTTTGAAAAGCTTTGTCACGGATATGCATTTCAGTTCTTGATGTAAACGTTTTAGTGGTTTTATATACCTGAAATATGGCGGATATTATGGTATAATATAGTTAATTACTAATAGTGAAATGAGGCATTTATTAATGCAGGATAGAAATTTAGTGAATGTCAATCTGACAAAGGAGATGAAGACGAGCTTTATCGACTACGCCATGAGTGTTATCGTAGCGCGGGCCCTTCCTGATGTTCGAGATGGCTTGAAACCGGTTCACCGTCGGATTCTCTATGGAATGAATGAATTGGGTGTTACTCCAGACAAACCCCATAAAAAATCTGCTCGTATTACTGGAGATGTCATGGGTAAATTTCACCCACACGGGGATTCCTCTATCTATGAAGCAATGGTCCGCATGGCTCAATGGTGGAGCTACCGTTACATGCTTGTAGATGGGCATGGAAACTTTGGTTCCATGGATGGAGATGGTGCTGCCGCTCAGCGTTATACTGAGGCACGTATGAGCAAGATTGCTCTAGAAATGCTTCGAGATATCAATAAGAATACGGTTGACTTCGTTGATAACTATGATGCCAATGAACGTGAACCCTTGGTCTTGCCAGCACGCTTTCCTAATCTTTTGGTAAATGGAGCAACTGGTATTGCTGTTGGGATGGCAACCAATATTCCACCTCATAATCTGGGTGAAACCATTGATGCAGTGAAGTTAGTTATGGACAATCCTGAAGTGACCACTAAGGACTTGATGGAAGTCTTGCCAGGGCCAGATTTTCCAACTGGTGCTCTTGTTATGGGGAAATCAGGTATTCATAAGGCTTATGAAACAGGTAAAGGATCGATTGTCCTCCGTTCACGTACTGAAATTGAAGAAACTAAGACTGGCCGTGAGCGTATTGTTGTAACAGAATTTCCTTATATGGTCAATAAAACAAAGGTGCATGAGCATATTGTTCGTTTGGTTCAGGAAAAACGCATTGAGGGCATCACAGCAGTCCGTGATGAGTCAAACCGTGAAGGAGTTCGTTTCGTAATCGAGGTCAAACGAGATGCATCCGCAAATGTTATCCTCAATAACCTCTTCAAGATGACCCAGATGCAAACCAACTTTGGTTTCAATATGCTTGCTATCCAAAATGGGGTACCGAAGATTTTGTCCCTTCGTCAGATTTTGGATGCTTATATCGAGCACCAAAAAGAAGTGGTTGTTCGTCGTACTCGTTTTGATAAGGAAAAAGCAGAAGCGCGTGCTCATATCTTAGAAGGTCTCTTGATTGCGCTAGACCATATCGATGAAGTGATTCGTATCATCCGTGCTAGTGAAACGGATGCGGAAGCACAAGCTGAGTTGATGAGCAAGTTTAAGCTTTCTGAACGTCAAAGTCAAGCCATTCTTGATATGCGTCTTCGTCGTTTAACAGGTTTGGAACGCGATAAGATTCAGTCTGAGTATGATGACCTCTTGGCTCTGATTGCTGATTTAGCAGATATTCTAGCTAAGCCGGAACGTGTTTCTCAGATCATCAAAGATGAATTAGACGAAGTTAAACGTAAATTTGGTGACCAACGTCGTACGGAATTGATGGTCGGTGAGGTCTTGAGTCTTGAAGATGAGGATCTAATTGAAGAATCGGATGTTTTGATCACTCTTTCTAACAAAGGTTACATCAAACGTCTGGACCAAGCTGAGTTTACTGCTCAAAAACGTGGGGGTCGTGGTGTTCAAGGTACAGGTGTTAAGGATGACGATTTTGTTCGTGAGTTAGTGTCAACTAGTACCCATGATCACCTGCTCTTCTTCACAAATAAAGGACGCGTCTATCGCCTGAAAGGATATGAAATTCCTGAATATGGCCGTACTGCTAAGGGATTGCCAATTGTCAATCTTTTGAAATTGGATGAAGGCGAAAGTATTCAAACCATCATCAATGTTGAGTCTGAACGCAGTGATGACGCTTATCTCTTCTTCACAACTCGTCATGGTATTGTGAAGAGAACCAGCGTTAAGGAATTTGCTAACATTCGTCAGAATGGTCTCAAGGCTTTGAATCTCAAGGATGAAGATGAGCTGATTAATGTCTTGTTGACGGAAGAAGACACGGATATTATCATTGGTACCAAGTTTGGTTATTCAGTTCGCTTTAATCAATCAGCTGTTCGTGGTATGAGTCGTATCGCCACTGGTGTGAAAGGTGTTAACCTTCGTGACGGAGACACAGTTGTTGGTGCTAGTGTGATTACAGACCAGGACGAGGTTCTTATCATCACAGAAAAGGGCTATGGTAAGCGCACAGTTGCGACCGAATATCCAACTAAAGGTCGTGGTGGTAAAGGGATGCAAACCGCTAAGATTACAGAAAAGAACGGTTCTCTTGCTGGTCTTATGACAGTTAAAGGCGATGAAGATTTGATGATTATCACTGATACTGGTGTCATGATTAGAACCAACGTTGCCAATATTTCACAAACAGGTCGCTCAACTATGGGAGTTAAGGTGATGCGCCTCGATCAAGATGCCAAAATTGTAACCTTTACAACAGTGGCAGCCGCAGAGAAAGAAGAAGTTGGGGCAGAAAACGAAACAGAAGGTGAAGCATAATGTCTCATAAAAAGAATAATAAGAAAATCAAACGAAAAAATCTGCTGACAAATATCTTGGCTGTATTTCTCATACTGATCTCTATTGCTTTAATTTTTAATGCAAAGATTCGTGATGCTTTTATTGCTTGGAATAGTAATAAATACCAAGTTAGTCAAGTATCAAAAGAAAAAATAGAAGAAAATCAGGACACAGAGGGAAATTTTGATTTTGATTCAGTAAAAGCCATTTCCTCTGAAGCTGTTTTAGCCTCTCAATGGGATAATCAAAAATTACCTGTTATTGGAGGAATTGCAATACCTGAGCTTGAAATTAATTTACCTATCTTTAAGGGGATTGCAAATGTCAATCTTTTATATGGTGCGGGTACCATGAAGCGTGACCAAGAAATGGGTAAAGGGAATTATTCATTAGCTAGCCATCATATTTTCACAGGTGATAATGCTAGTCAGATGCTCTTTTCTCCACTAGATCGTGCGAAAAAAGGGATGAAAATTCACTTGACAGACAAGAATAAAGTGTATACCTATGAAATTAGTGAAGTGAAACGAGTTACACCAGATAGAGTAGATGAAATTGATGACCGAACTGGTGTTGATGAAATTACTTTAGTAACTTGTGAGGATGCAGCAGCTACTGAGCGGATCATTGTAAAGGGTGATTTGAAAGAAACAAAAGATTATTCACAAACATCTGACGAAATTCTGACAGCCTTCAATCAACCATATAAACAATTTTATTAGTTCTAAAAGAATCAGTGAAGATTAAGTTTCATTGATTCTTTTAATATTTTCATAAAATAAACTTTTATGAAATACAGAAAACGTTTCCTTAATTCTAAAGTTTATGTTATAATTATCACAAATAAAAGTTTAGGAGTTTATTATGGTTTCTTCAGAATTTATCTCAAAGATTGAATTTGCTTGCAAGAAGAAAGAAAGTCTTTATAGTCAAAGCAAATTTAAGTATGCGATTCGTTCGATGTTTGCAGGTGCATTCTTAACTTTCAGTACAGCTGCTGGTGCAGTAGGGGCTGACTTGATTAATAAAATTGCACCAGGTAGTGGACGCTTCCTCTTCCCCTTTGTCTTTGCTTGGGGATTGGCCTACATTGTTTTCTTGAATGCCGAGTTGGTAACATCAAACATGATGTTCTTGACTGCTGGTAGTTTCTTGAAAAAAATTTCTTGGAGAAAAACAGCTGAGATTTTACTTTACTGTACCTTGTTCAACCTTATTGGGGCCTTGATAGCAGGTTGGGGCTTTGCTCATTCGGCAGCCTATGCACATCTGACTCACGATAGTTTCATCTCAGGGGTTGTTGAGATGAAGTTAGGTCGTTCAAATGAATTAATCTTGCTTGAGGCGATTTTGGCAAATATTTTCGTAAATATTGCGATTCTTTCATTTGTTTTGGTCAAAGATGGTGGCGCTAAACTATGGCTCGTTTTATCAGCAATTTATATGTTTGTATTCTTAACAAACGAGCACATCGCTGCGAACTTTGCTTCTTTCGCGATTGTAAAATTCAGTGTTGCTGCTGATTCAATTGCTAACTTTGGTGTTGGAAATATGCTTCGTCACTGGGGTGTAACCTTCATTGGAAACTTTATCGGAGGAGGCCTCTTGATGGGTCTTCCATATGCCTTCCTCAATAAAAATGAAGATACTTACGTAGATTAAGAAAATGAGCACGATTAAGTCGTGCTTTTTCGTTTTTAAAATAGGGTAATAGCTATTTCTTATATCAAAATATAGAAAACTGATATTTGTAAACTATACCTTAAGATGCTACAATATCTTTAATCAAACTATTTGGAGGTCGTTTTATGACTCGTGATTTAAAATTTGAAACTTTGCAACTGCATGCTGGGCAAGTAGTTGATCCAGCAACTAAGTCTCGTGCAGTGCCGATTTATCAAACAACATCCTTTGTTTTTGATGACACGCAGGAAGGTGCCGATTTGTTTGCCTTGAGAAAACCAGGGAACATTTATACTCGTATCACAAACCCTACAACAGCTGCCTTCGAAGAAAGAATTGCTGCCCTTGAAGGTGGTGTTGGAGCTCTTGCAACCGCATCAGGTATGGCCGCAGTGACTTATACGATTTTGGCACTTGCCCACGCTGGTGACCATGTAGTAGCAGCCTCAACTATTTACGGTGGAACCTTCAATCTCTTGAAGGAAACCCTTCCTCGTTATGGTATCACAACAACCTTTGTGGATGTGGATAATTTAGAGGAAGTGGAAGCAGCGATCAAAGACAATACCAAGCTTGTATTGATTGAAACCTTGGGCAACCCCTTGATTAACATTCCAGACTTGGAAAAACTGGCAGAGATTGCTCATAAACATCAGATTCCACTTGTTTCTGACAATACTTTTGCTACACCTTATTTGATTAACGTCTTTTCTCACGGTGTTGATATTGTCATTCACTCTGCGACTAAGTTTATTGGTGGGCATGGTACGACTATTGGTGGAGTGATTGTCGATAGCGGGCGTTTTGACTGGGCGGCTTCAGGAAAATTCCCTCAATTTGTTGAGGAAGACCCAAGCTACCACAATTTGAGCTATACTCGTGATGTGGGGGCAGCAGCCTTTATTATCGCTGTTCGTGTTCAATTGCTCCGTGATACAGGTGCAGCCTTGTCACCATTTAATGCCTTTCTCTTACTCCAAGGACTTGAAACCCTTTCTCTTCGTGTGGAACGTCATGTACAAAATGCAGAGAAAATTGTTGATTTCCTTGTCAACCATCCTAAGGTAGAAAAAGTCAACTATCCAAAACTTGCTGATAGTCCTTACCATACTTTGGCTGAAAAATACTTGCCAAAAGGTGTCGGTTCAATCTTTACCTTCCATGTCAAAGGTGGAGAGGCAGAAGCACGTAAGGTGATTGATCATTTAGAAATCTTTTCTGACCTAGCAAACGTGGCAGATGCTAAATCGCTTGTTGTTCATCCAGCTACAACCACTCACGGTCAATTGTCAGAAAAAGATCTAGAAGCAGCAGGTGTCACACCAAACCAAATCCGCTTGTCAATCGGTCTTGAAAATGTAGAAGATTTGATTGAAGACTTGCGCTTGGCCTTGGAAAAAATTTAAAGAAAAAAGAAGATAAACAGTGGGTTTCGACTCACTGTTTTTGATTTTCCCTCAGGCATGATATAATGGTTACAGAAGTCTAGAAAGAGGAACGATATGAACGAAATCAAATGCCCCAACTGTGGGGAAGTCTTTACAGTAAATGAAAGTCAGTATGCTGAACTTTTGTCTCAAGTGAGAACGGTAGAGTTTGATAAGGAATTGCACGATCGGATGAAGCAGGAACTGGCCTTGGCAGAGCAAAAGGCCATGAATGAACAACAGTCTAAACTAGCTCAAAAAGACCAAGAAATTGCTCAATTGCAGAGTCAAATCCAAAACTTTGATACAGAAAAAGAATTGGCCAAGAAAGAGGTTGAACAGACAAGCCATGAGGCCTTATTGGCTAAGGATAAGGAAGTACAGTCCTTGGAAAACCAATTGGCGACCTTACGTTTAGAGCATGAAAATCAACTACAGAAGACCCTCTCCGACCTAGAAAAAGAACGAGACCAGGTTAAAAATCAGCTTCTCTTGCAAGAAAAAGAAAACGAGCTTTCTCTTGCTTCTGTTAAGCAAAACTATGAAGCACAGCTCAAAGCAGCCAGTGAACAAGTCGAATTTTATAAGAATTTCAAGGCACAGCAGTCTACAAAAGCTATCGGGGAAAGTCTGGAACACTATGCAGAGAGTGAGTTTAACAAGGTCCGTAGTTTTGCCTTTCCAAATGCCTACTTTGAGAAGGATAACAAGATTTCAGCGCGTGGGTCTAAGGGTGACTTTATCTTCCGCGAGAGTGATGAAAATGGGGTCGAAATCATTTCCATCATGTTTGAGATGAAAAACGAAGCTGATGGAACAGAGAAGAAGCACAAGAATGCAGATTTTTACAAGGAATTGGACAAGGACCGTCGGGAGAAGAACTGTGAGTATGCCGTTTTGGTGACCATGCTTGAGGCCGATAACGACTACTTTAACACGGGGATTGTTGATGTCAGCCACGAATATGAAAAAATGTATGTAGTTCGTCCTCAATTCTTTATCCAGTTGATTGGGCTCTTGCGAAATGCGGCGCTTAATTCCCTAAAATATAAGCAGGAGTTGGCTTTGGTTCGGGAGCAAAATATTGACATCACTCATTTTGAAGAGGACTTGGATGCCTTTAAGCTAGCTTTTGCTAAGAACTATAATTCGGCTTCGACTAACTTTGGCAAAGCCATCGATGAAATCGACAAGGCCATCAAACGCATGGAAGAGGTCAAGAAGTCCCTAACCACATCCGAAAACCAACTTCGCCTCGCAAACAATAAATTGGAAGATGTTTCGGTCAAAAAATTGACTCGGAAAAATCCAACTATGAAAGCGAAGTTTGAAGCATTGAAGGGGGAGTAGAAAACAGTGGAAAATGAATTATTAGTATTGAATGCAGAAGAAGTATATGAGTCTGAAAATTTAAACTACGATGAGTTAGAAGAACTACTGGAACAACAATTTACAACTGAGTTTTCTAATCTTGAAAAATTGGAATTGGAATGTAAAGAAATTAATTCCCCAGATAAATTAGGGGATGCTATTTTAGATGAAATTTGGAGTCAATTTGCGAACCAAATTGGTTTAGATATGACAAGCGACACGCTTCTTAAGCAGTATAACGATAAACATCCTAATGGTTATACAAAAGAAGAGGGAACTAAGATACTGAATGATAAAAGATATACTGATGCAAATAAAGCTATGAAAGAAAAGCAAAAATCCAATAATTTAAAGGATGAATATACTGGTAAAACTTTAAAAATAAATGAGAAGGCTAATTTGGATCATGTTGTTCCTCGTAAAAAAATATTTGATAATAATTGGAGAAAAATCGCTGATATTGAAACTGCTGATTTAGCAAATAAAAAGGAAAATTTTGCAGCAACTAATGAATCTCTGAATAAAAGTAAAGGAGCAACATCCAATAGTGACTATATAAAGAATAGAGAAGCGAGAGAAAAAAAACTTAGGGATCAAGTTCAAAGAGCCAATGAGAAAATTGATAAGAAAAATATCTCAGATTCAGAAAAGAAAAATTTAAAAGCGGAAAATGAAAAAAGGTTAAATGATAAATTAGCGGCTGATTCAGAGAAAATGCTAAAAACTGAGAAAAGAGCAAATAACTCTATTAATAAACATATTGCAAAAAAAGCACCTGTAAAAATGGTTAATAAAGCTGGTAAAGATGCTATAAAAGCTATGTTGGTTGCTGCTTTATTTGGAATGTTGAAAGAAATTATGAATGCTTTAGTGAGATATTTTAAATCAAAAAAACAATCTTTTGATACATTTCTTAAGGAAATGAAAAAATCTCTTCATTCATTTTTTGGTAAAATCAAAGATTTTATTAAAGTTGGTGTAGACAGTTTTGTTGGAAGCATCGTAGGAGAAATTATTGGTGCTTTCGCTGAAAAACTAAGAAAGTTACCAAATTTGGTAAAACAATTATTTGGTTCAATTAGAGAAAGTATCTCTTATCTATCAAACCCTGAGAATGAATCTCATTCTACTGCAATTAAAATTGCCCATGTTTCAAAAATTATTACATCCGCATTAGTAGGTGTAGGCGCAATGTTTTTAGGAGAATATTTTGAACAGTTCTTAAATAAGATACCAGGTATGACTTTTGAAATAAAACTTCTAGGAACAATTGCTAATATTTTAGGGATGTTCTTAGCAAGTTTACTAACTGGAATCTTGGGAGCAATTATCATTAACGGACTTGATGGCTTTATTTCAAGGAAACTACAAGATGAGAATAAAAGGCAACAAGCTGATAAGAGAAATGAATTGTTAAGAATTCAGGAAGTCCAAATTTTTGTTGCCGAGCAAAATGTTGCTATTAAACGAAACCACATTTTTAGTAAGATGGCTAAGAACCATCAAAAACTAAGAGAACTACTTGGTGATGTTGAAGAAGAGTTTTCTAATTCAAAGATTGATTTCAAACAGCGATTATTAGCTAATGAAATTTATTTTGATGAAAAACAAAGAGAACTTGAAGAAATGCAAAGTGCATTAAATGATTTATTATAGGAGAATGTTATGTCAGAAGAATTAGAAATTCAAGTTTTAGCCAATTCTGAAAGATTTAATGAAAAAAAACAAGCATTAAAAGCCTTTAGTGAAGAGATTCCTGAACAATTTGATTTACCTACTGTTCCAGATGAAGAGAATATATTGAATTTGTTTTCTGTGGACTATGGAGTCAAGGGAAAAGATTTAAATGCACTTAGAGAAGCTGTTCATAACAAGATTTTTAATCAAAATGAACATATCAAAAAGATTATTCAGGAATTTAATACAATTTACGAAACATTTCAAATATTGGATGATGAGTATATTCAAAGCATTTCAAAGTCTTTGATTGCAGCAAAAGAGGCAAATAATAAAGCTATACAGGGATTGCATGAGATAGAAGAATATCAAACTGGTAATAAAAAATTATTAGATGATGTTTTTAAACAGAATAAAGATTTAATTGATGTATTGAAGAAACATCATAAAAAATTAGAAGAGTTAGAACAACTTGAAGATAAGCAAAGTGAAATTCATATTGAAATTGATAGTTTAAAAGCGAAGCTAAAATCATTAGTGAAAATAGAAAATAGTTTTAACGATTTGCATTTACAAGTTGAAGAAACACAAAATAATCTTAAAAACGATGTAGACAAGATGAATGTTCGATTAATAGAGGAAGGTAAAAATCTTACTTTAATTGTCGAGAAATTTCAAACTGAACTAGAGGAAAAACAAAAAGAGATTAGTTTCCTTAGAAAAGGATTCTATACTATTGGAGTCGCTGTTGTTATAATAGTATTATTTCTATTGTTTAAAGGAATGTAGATGATTAGTGAAACTTATTTAAAATTGTTAAAATCGGAAGTGAAAAAACTGGATGATTTAACAAATAATACTTATGAATTAGAAATAATTCTTCAAGATATAGTTGATAATATTAAAAATGCTGAGTTAGAATTTATAAAACGATTAGGAAACTTGACAAGTAAAGAGACATTCTTAAAAATCAAAGATAAGCAAACTAGTCTATTGGAATTATTGTATAAATATCTTGGCTCTAGAGTTATTGATACAAATTATTTAATTTTGAAAGAAACAAATCATAAATCATTTGAAGAACTTGCAAATGATTTAAAGTCATTAATAGGTTTAGAAAATGTTAAGAAAGAAATTAAAGATTTAGTAGCGTTTAATAAAGTTCAACAAAGTAGAGAAAAAATCGGTCTTAAAAAAACAAACAGAACTATGCATATGGCGTTTTTAGGTAATCCAGGTACAGGTAAAACTACTGTGGCTAGAATCGTTGGGAATATGTATCGTTCATTAGGAATACTAAGTAAAGGTCATTTTATTGAAGCAACTAGAACAGACTTAATAGCAGAATATCAAGGACAGACGGCTTCGAAAGTGAAGAGATTGATACAAAAAGCCAAAGGTGGTGTATTGTTTATTGATGAAGCATATAGTATTACTGAAAACGATAAAAGTGATAGTTATGGTCGAGAGTGTTTAACTGAGTTAACAAAAGCATTAGAAGACTATCGTGATGATTTGGTGGTTATTGTTGCTGGATATGATGAATTGATGAAAAAATTTTTTGAATCTAATCCTGGGTTAAAATCAAGATTTAATTATTTTATTACGTTTGAAGATTATACTGTGGACCAAATGTTTGATATTTTTCTTTCATATTGCAAAAATGAAGAGTACATTTTGCATGATTCTGCAAAAGAAAAATTAAAAAAATATTTAGAATTACATAGTAGCAATCCTGAAAATAAAAATGCAAATGGGCGATTTATAAGAAATGTTTTTGACAGGATAATTATGAACCAAGCAAGAAGATTAGCCACACAATCTTTTGTTACAAAAGATAATTACATTACAATTCTTGAAGAAGATATTTCATGAATGAAATTAGAAAGCGACGCATGAACGGTATTATCAACTTAAAAAAAGAAGCGGGAATGACCTCGCATGATGCGGTTTTTAAACTGCGTAAGATTTTGGGAACCAAGAAGATTGGTCATGGTGGGACCTTGGATCCGGATGTGGTGGGTGTTTTGCCCATTGCAGTTGGCAAGGCGACACGCATGGTCGAGTTTATGCAGGACGAGGGCAAGGTCTATGAGGGGGAAATCACTCTTGGCTATTCAACGACGACCGAGGATGAAAGTGGAGAAGTGGTCACGGAGACCCCTGTTCTGTCGCCCCTGGATGAAAAGCTTATCGATGAAGCGATTGCTAGCTTGACTGGGCCTATTACTCAGATTCCGCCTATGTATTCAGCTGTTAAGGTTAATGGTCGCAAACTCTATGAGTATGCGCGTGCAGGTCAAGAAGTAGAGCGTCCAGAACGACAGGTGACTATTTATCAATTTGAGCGGACAAGTCCGATTTCTTATGAGGGTTATCTTGCACGCTTTACTTTTCGTGTGAAATGTAGCAAGGGAACCTATATTCGTACCTTATCGGTTGACTTGGGAGAAAAATTGGGTTATGCGGCTCATATGTCACATCTCACTCGTACTAGTGCAGCCGGTTTACAGCTAGAAGACGCTCTTACATTGGAAGAAATTGCTGAAAAAGTGGAGGCTAGTCAATTGGACTTTCTTCATCCTCTAGAGATTGGGACAGGCGACCTTGTCAAAGTTTTCCTAACTCAAGAAGAGGCTACAGAAGTACGCTTTGGTCGTTTTATCGAACTCGACCAAACAGAACAAGAATTGGCTGCTTTTGAAGGAGATACATTGCTAGCCATTCTAGAAAAACGGGACAATCTCTACAAACCAAGGAAGGTTTTTAGCTAATCTAACTGGAGTGTGGGGATGGAATTCTTCCCCTAGACTATCCAAATCAGACTATAAATTTTGCACAAAATGTGATAGAATAGACGACGGATAAAAAAACGGAGGATAGCATGCAAAATAGACCAATCATTATCGGAGTGACAGGTGGTTCTGGTGGAGGTAAGACCAGTGTTTCAAGAGCCATTTTATCGCATTTCCCTGATGAAAAGATTTCCATGATTGAGCATGACTCATACTACAAGGATCAGTCTCATTTGACCTTTGAAGAGCGTGTCAAAACCAACTACGACCATCCTTTTGCCTTTGATACAGACTTGATGATCGAGCAGATTAAGGAATTGTTGGCAGGGCGTCCGGTGGACATTCCGACTTACGACTATACAGAGCATACACGAAGCAGCAAGACTTATCGTCAGGAGCCTCAAGATGTCTTTATCGTTGAGGGGATTTTGGTCTTGGAGGATAAGCGTCTGCGCGATTTGATGGATATTAAGATTTTTGTGGATACGGATGATGATGTGCGCATTATTCGTCGTATCAAGCGTGATATGGAAGAGCGTGGCCGTAGCCTTGATAGCGTCATTGACCAGTACTTAGGTGTGGTTAAACCTATGTACCATCAGTTTATCGAACCAACCAAGCGTTATGCTGATATCGTCATTCCTGAAGGGGTCAGCAATACAGTTGCTATTGACCTTTTGACGACCAAGATTGCAAAGATTTTGGAAGAAGCTCGAAATAGCAAATAATCAGATGTGGAGGCCTTGCCTCCTTTTTCTATTTTTCCCTCATAATGGTACATAAATGGAGATTTTTAGGCATATTTTTGGTATAATAATACCAATGAAAGAGCAAGAAAATGAATAGTAGGTGGAGATGGAAAAGTATTTATCGGTAACAACTTTGACCAAGTATCTGAAAATGAAATTCGATAAAGACCCTTACTTGGAACGGGTCTATTTAACTGGTCAAGTTTCCAATTTTCGTAAACGACCTACTCACCAATATTTCTCCCTAAAAGATGACCATGCAGTTATTCAAGCGACCATCTGGTCTGGAATTTATCAGAAATTAGGTTTCGACCTGGAAGAAGGGATGAAGATCAATGTGATTGGGCGTGTGCAGGTCTATGAGCCAAGTGGAAGCTACTCCATTATCATTGAAAAGGCAGAGCCTGATGGGGTTGGGGCGCTTGCGATTCAGTTTGAACAACTCAAGAAAAAATTGGCAGAAGAAGGCCTGTTTCAAGAACGCTTTAAGCAATCTCTGCCCCAATTTTCTAAGAGAATTGGTGTAGTTACCAGTCGCAGTGGAGCCGTTATTCGAGATATTATCACGACCGTCAGCAGGCGATTTCCAGGTGTCGATATCCTACTTTATCCAACTAAGGTGCAAGGTGAAGGTTCTGCGGAGGAAATTGCTCGAAATATTGCGCGTGCCAATCAACGTGACGATTTGGATTTGCTGATTATTGGTCGTGGTGGGGGTTCTATCGAGGATCTCTGGGCTTTTAACGAGGAAATTGTGGTACGAGCTATTTTTGAATCTCGTTTACCAGTTATCTCTAGTGTGGGGCATGAGACGGATGTGACCTTGGCAGATTTTGTGGCAGATCGCCGGGCTGCAACGCCAACAGCAGCTGCTGAACTAGCGACACCTGTGACCAAGTTGGATTTATTAACTCATTTGCAAAATCAGGAAAAGCGGATGGCAACAGCAGTCCGAAATGTCCTATCGAAGAAACAAGAAGCTTTGAAAAAATGCAGTCAGTCTGTTATCTTTAGACAGCCAGAGCGTTTGTATGATGGCTATTTGCAAAGGCTAGATCAATTACAACTGCGATTAAAACAAAGTTTGCGAACACGGATTTCTGATAACAAACAGACAGTACAAGCAAGGACGCATCGACTGGTACAATTATCACCCGTTACCAAAATCCAACGCTATCAAGACCGTCTAGGTCAGTTGGACAAGCTTCTCCGTAGCCAAATGGCGCTGGTTTATGATGCCAAGGTTGCTGAAGTCAAGCGACTTTCAGAAGCCTTGCTCATGTTGGATACCAGTCGAATTGTGGCGCGTGGTTATGCTATTGTCAAAAAAGAAGAGTCAGTTGTGGATTCGGTTGAGAGTTTGAAGAAAAAAGACCAAGTGACGCTTTTGATGCGAGATGGTCAAGTAGAATTAGAGGTTAAAGATGTCAAAACAAAAGAAATTTGAGGAAAATCTAGCAGAACTGGAGACTATTGTCCAAAGTTTGGAAAATGGTGAAATTGCTCTGGAAGATGCGATTGCTGCCTTTCAAAAGGGTATGGTCTTGTCAAAAGAGCTCCAAGCAACGCTGGACAAGGCTGAAAAGACCTTGGTCAAGGTTATGCAAGAAGACGGAACAGAAAGTGATTTTGAATGAAAAAGCAAGAAAAATTAGCTCTTGTCGAGTCGGCCTTGGAAGACTTTTATGGAGACCAGCAGTTTGCCTCTAGTTTGCGAGAGTCTGTTCTCTATTCCATTCATGCTGGTGGCAAGCGTATTCGGCCTTTTCTCTTGTTAGAAGTTTTGGAAGCCTTGCAGGTCGCTATTAAACCAGCACATGCACAGGTGGCTGCAGCCTTGGAAATGATTCATACAGGGAGCTTGATTCACGATGATCTTCCTGCCATGGATGATGATGATTACCGTCGAGGGCGGTTGACCAATCATAAGAAATTTGGTGAAGCTATGGCCATTTTGGCTGGAGATGCTTTATTCCTAGATCCTTATGCCTTGATAGCGCAGGCAGATTTGCCAAGTCAGATCAAGGTGGACTTGATTGCTAACTTATCCCTAGCTTCAGGAAGTCTGGGCATGGTGGCAGGGCAGGTTTTGGACATGGAGGGTGAACACCAGCATTTGTCTTTGGAAGAACTCCAGACTATTCATGCTAATAAGACTGGAAAATTACTAGCTTATCCCTTCCAAGCAGCTGCTATTATAGCCGAATTGGCACCTGAGATGCAGGCAAAGCTGAAAACTATTGGGGAATTGATTGGGCTTGCTTTTCAAGTTCGAGATGATGTATTGGATGTGACAGCTAGTTTTGAGGAAATTGGCAAGACACCACAAAAGGACCTACAGGCTGAAAAGTCAACCTATCCAGCCTTGTTGGGCTTGGAAGAGGCCATTGCTTTTTGTAACCAGACTCTGGATCAAGCTAATGCCAAATTAGAAGAAATTGCCCAGCAGATTCCCTTTGATACAGAATCGATTGTAAGTGTAGTAGAAAGTTTGAGAATCAATGGCTAAGGAAAGAGTGGATGTACTAGCTTATAAACAGGGCTTGTTTGAAACGCGAGAACAGGCTAAGCGTGGCGTCATGGCTGGACTAGTCGTAGCAGTCCTGAATGGAGAACGGTTTGATAAACCAGGAGAGAAAATCCCAGACGACACCGAGCTAAAACTCAAGGGTGAAAAACTCAGGTATGTCAGTCGTGGCGGCTTGAAATTGGAAAAGGCTATACAGGTCTTTGATTTGTCAGTTGAGGGAGCGACCACGATTGATATTGGAGCTTCTACTGGAGGCTTTACCGACGTCATGTTACAGAATGGTGCTGAGTTAGTCTTTGCAGTCGATGTTGGTACCAATCAATTAGCTTGGAAACTACGCCAAGACCCACGGGTGGTTAGCATGGAGCAGTTCAATTTCCGCTATGCTGAAAAGACTGATTTCGAGCAGGAGCCGAGCTTTGCCAGTATTGATGTGAGTTTCATTTCCCTCAGTCTGATTCTTCCGGCCTTGCACCGCGTCTTGGCTGAACAAGGTCAGGTCGTGGCTCTAGTTAAGCCTCAGTTTGAAGCAGGACGTGAGCAAATCGGGAAAAATGGAATTATTCGAGATGCTAAGGTTCATCAGAATGTCCTTGAATCTGTCACAGCTATGGCAGTAGAGGAAGGTTTTTCAGTCCTTGGTTTGGATTTTTCTCCCATCCAAGGTGGTCATGGAAATATTGAGTTTTTAGCGTATTTGAAAAAAGAAGAGTCAGCAAGCAATCAGGTTCTTGCTGAGATTGCAGAAGTAGTAGAGAGGGCGCATAGTCAATTTAAAAATGAATAAAAAAGAGAGACTTGAAAAAATTAGACGATTTGTGACAGATTATCAAATCGGTACGCAAGAAGAAATTGTAGAACATTTGAAAGAAGCTGGCATTACTGCCACTCAAGCAACGGTATCCCGAGATATCAAAGAGCTAGGCATTGTCAAAATTCCTTTGAGAGATAACACCTATGTCTATGAATTGCCAAAATCAATCGTAAAAAGTTTGCAACTGGCTGAAGACAATATCGAATCGGCTGAATTGATGGATAAGATGATCAATCTCCAAGTTATCCCAGGGAATACGGCTTTTGTAAAAGTTCAGTTAATTGAGACTTTTGAGGACAAGATTTTTAGCTGTTTAGCTGATGATAGCTCGATTTTAGTCATTGCCAGAAGTGAAAGTCTAGCTGAGGAAATCTTTGAACAAGTAAAAAATTGGTAGGTCTGTATGTTACTTGAAATTTCGATAAAAAACTTTGCCATTATTGAGGCTATTTCCCTCAATTTTGAGAAAGGTATGACTGTCCTGACTGGTGAAACGGGTGCAGGGAAGTCGATTATCATTGATGCCATGAATATGATGTTGGGAGCTCGTGCGACAACAGATGTTATTCGTCATGGTGCGCCAAAGGCAGAGATTGAGGGGCTTTTCTCAGTTGAGAATAGTCGCCTTTTACAGGAAATTTTTGATGAGCAAGGTTTGGAAATGGGTGATGAGATTATCATCCGTCGAGAAATCTTGCAAAATGGTCGTAGTATCAGCCGTGTCAATGGCCAGATGGTCAATCTGTCTGTTTTGCGTGCTATTGGACAACATCTTGTGGATATTCATGGTCAGCATGACCAAGAGGAGTTAATGCGTCCTCAACTTCATATCCAGATGTTGGATGAATTTGGCGATGCAGCTTTTTGGGACTTGAAAGAAACCTATCAAACGAGTTTTGATGCCTACCGTAAAATGCGTAAGCAGGTTCTGGAAGTCAAGAAAAACCAACAAGAACATAAGGCACGTATCGAAATGTTGGAATTTCAAATGGCAGAGATTGAGGCAGCAAACTTGCAGGCTGGAGAAGATTTGGCTCTTAATCAAGAGCGTGATAAACTGCTCAACCATAAAAATATTGCGGATACACTGACCAATGCATACAGCATGTTGGACAATGAAGATTTTTCAAGTCTGGCCAATGTTCGTTCAGCCATGAATGACATGGAAAGTATCGAAGAGTATGACCCTGAATACCGTGAAATTTCAAGCTCACTGTCTGAGACCTACTATGTTTTAGAAGATATTAGCAAACGTTTAGAGGCAATCATTGAAGACCTTGATTTTGATGGCAATCGTCTCATGCAGGTTGAGAATCGTTTGGACCTCCTTCATACTATTACCCGTAAGTATGGTGGGACTGTAGACGATGTCTTGCTTTATTTTGCTAAGATTACGGAAGAATACAATCTCTTGACAGGCAATAATCTTTCATCTGAGGACATGGAAGCAGAGCTCAAGAAATTGGAAGTTAATCTTGTCGATTTGGCAGGTCAGCTTGCATCTGCTCGTCATGACTTGGCTCAGCAACTAGAAGCAGAGATTAAACAAGAACTGCAAGATCTTTATATGGAAAAAGCTCAGTTTCAGGTTCGTTTTAGCAAGGGAAAATTCAGTCGTGAAGGCAATGAAATGGTTGAGTTTTATATTTCAACCAACCCTGGCGAAGACTTTAAACCCTTGGTCAAGGTTGCATCTGGTGGGGAATTATCTCGTCTCATGCTAGCCATTAAGTCTGCCTTTTCACGTAAAGAAGGCAAGACCAGCATAGTCTTTGATGAGGTGGACACAGGAGTTTCAGGCCGTGTAGCTCAGGCTATTGCACAGAAGATTCACAAGATTGGCCAGCATGGTCAGGTTCTGGCTATTTCCCATTTGCCACAAGTGATTGCGATTGCGGATTATCAATTCTTTATTGAGAAGATTAGTAATGACCATTCAACGGTTTCGACTGTTCGTCTCTTGACGGTTGAAGAGCGAGTGGAAGAAGTTGCCAAGATGTTGGCAGGTGATGATGTGACGGAAGCCGCCCTTAGTCAAGCTAGAGAATTGTTGAGAAACAGGGAGAAATAAGATGACAGACTATTATGTAATTGGAGATGTTCACGGAAAAGCTGGGATGCTGGAAGACCTTCTCAAAACCTGGGATGGTCAGACCCAGTTGCTCTTTCTAGGGGACTTGATTGACCGCGGTGAGGATAGTCGCCGTGTCCTAGAGATGGTTAAGGACTTAGTGGACAATCAAGGGGCTATCTGTCTATCAGGAAACCACGAGTATATGTTTTTGACTTGGCTCGATAACCCAGAAGAAAGCTATGACCACTATCGTCGCAATGGTGGAGATACAACCATTAACTCTATCCTAGGTCGACCCTTGGATGCACCGGTTGATGGAGTAGAAGATGCCAAGCGTGTTGCTACTGAAGCAGCAGACTTGGTCGAATTTATTCGTCAAATGCCGTTTGTGGTAGAGACAGACAAGTATATCTTTGTTCACGCAGGTATTGATTTGACCTTGGATGACTGGCATGAAACTACAGATTATAAAAAAGTTTGGCTTAGAAAACCATTCCACGAAGCAGAAAATCATACTGGAAAAATCATTGTCTTTGGCCATACACCGGTATATGGTTTGTTAAAGCAAGAGCGTGGGACAGCTGATCTTTGGACTACAGAAGATGGCAAGATTGGGATGGACGGAGGAGCTGTTTATGGTGGTGTCCTTCATGGGATTGTCTTTACAGACCAAGGAATGACAGAACACCACTTTATCGAAAATGACGGCTTTGTTGCTGAAGATTAGTACTCCTGGCAGGGTATGGTCTTGTCAAAATGTCAAAAACAATTTATAATTAATAGATACCCTGAAAGGAAGAGAATCATGAACTTAGAAGAATTGAAAAAACGACAGGAGAAGATCCGTAACTTCTCTATTATCGCTCATATTGACCACGGGAAATCAACTCTAGCAGACCGCATTTTGGAAAAAACAGAGACGGTTTCCAGCCGTGAAATGCAGGCCCAGCTTTTGGATAGCATGGATTTAGAGCGGGAACGTGGGATTACCATTAAGTTGAATGCCATCGAGTTGAATTACACGGCAAAAGATGGCGAGACTTATATTTTCCACTTGATTGACACGCCGGGACACGTTGACTTTACCTATGAAGTTTCACGTTCGCTAGCTGCTTGTGAGGGAGCAATTTTGGTGGTCGATGCTGCTCAAGGGATTGAGGCTCAAACCCTTGCCAATGTTTATCTAGCCTTGGACAATGATTTGGAAATCATGCCAGTCATTAACAAAATTGACCTACCGGCTGCAGATCCAGAGCGCGTGCGTACAGAGATTGAAGATGTGATTGGTTTGGATGCCAGTGAAGCAGTTTTGGCTTCTGCCAAGGCTGGTATTGGGATTGAAGAAATCCTCGAGCAAATCGTAGAAAAAGTACCAGCACCAACAGGTGATGTGACGGCACCACTTAAGGCCTTGATTTTCGACTCTGTTTACGATGCCTACCGTGGGGTTATTCTCCAAGTGCGTGTCATGGATGGGGTGGTCAAACCTGGCGATAAGATTCAGCTTATGAGCAATGGCAAGACCTTTGATGTGACCGAAGTCGGTATCTTTACACCCAAAGCAGTTGGTCGTGATTTCCTTGCGACTGGTGACGTTGGTTATATTGCAGCTTCTATCAAGACGGTTCAGGACACTCGTGTGGGTGATACTGTTACTTTGGCAACCAATCCTGCAGCAGAGCCATTACATGGCTACAAGCAGATGAATCCTATGGTCTTTGCGGGCCTCTATCCAATCGAATCAAACAAGTACAATGACCTACGTGAAGCCCTTGAAAAATTGCAACTGAATGATGCTAGTCTCCAATTTGAACCAGAAACATCTCAGGCACTTGGATTTGGTTTCCGTTGTGGTTTCCTTGGACTTCTCCATATGGATGTTATCCAAGAACGTTTGGAACGTGAGTTTAACATCGACCTCATCATGACAGCTCCGTCTGTTATCTATAAGGTTAATTTGACTGACGGTGAGTCTATGGATGTGTCTAACCCATCTGAGTTCCCAGACCCAACTAAGATTGCGACTATTGAGGAACCTTATGTTAAGGCGCAAATCATGGTCCCACAGGAGTTCGTCGGAGCAGTGATGGAATTAGCTCAGCGCAAGCGTGGTGACTTTGTGACTATGGACTATATTGATGATAACCGTGTCAATGTTATCTACCAAATTCCTCTTGCTGAAATTGTCTTTGACTTCTTTGATAAACTTAAGTCTTCGACACGTGGTTATGCAAGCTTTGACTACGAATTGTCAGAGTATCGCCCATCTAAGCTGGTCAAAATGGACATCCTTCTCAATGGAGACAAGGTGGATGCCCTCAGCTTTATCGTTCACAAGGACTTTGCCTACGAACGTGGAAAACTCATCGTTGATAAACTTAAGAAAATTATCCCTCGCCAACAATTTGAGGTTCCAATTCAAGCAGCTATTGGACACAAGATTGTGGCTCGTACTGATATCAAGGCCCTTCGTAAGAACGTACTTGCTAAATGTTATGGTGGTGACGTTTCTCGTAAGCGTAAACTCCTTGAAAAACAAAAAGCTGGTAAGAAACGCATGAAAGCTATCGGATCAGTAGAAGTTCCACAAGAAGCCTTCCTTAGCGTCTTGAGTATGGATGAGGAATAGAAATGAAAACAAAACTCTTGAAGATTTCTCAAGAGTTTTTGTTATTACTGTTATAATTTGACATCTATCCTTACTTCTACTATAGTAGGTAGTGGAGGAAGTTTATGAAAAAAAGTTTAGTTTTAGCAACAATTTTTATATCAAGTTTTGCATTAACGGCATGTTCAAATAAGAGTCAAACAGAATCTAGCACGAATGTGATTACTAGTTCTTCAAGTAGCCAGGAAGGGTCTACCCCGACGACTACAAGTTCTGATAAGAAGACTGAAGAAACACAGGTTATTGGTTCTGATGAGTATGGGTTCGTTAAAGTACCAAAGTCTTGGATTAAGTTCAATGAAGTACAGGGAGGCAATGATATTCAATATTCAGACGGTACGGATGTCAATATTGTCACCTTGAATACTTTTAAAGCAGAACAATTTGGTATTCCTGATAATGAATTTCAAAAACTTGAAACAGTTCGTATTTCTGATAGTATTTTTACTTCAAAAGAAAGTAATCCAGAATTCACTAAAGTTTGGGGTTCTAAGTCAACTATTGGAGGTTATGAAGCCTATGTAGTTAACGCAATTTCTAAGTCTGGAAAATACATCATTACATGGATTTTTAAATCTAGTGATGGTAAGTTCAGATATGTTGCTTTAGAAGGGACTCCAGAAACATTAAAAAATCTACTTCCCATGATTGAAGAGAGTTGGACAATTCAAAAATAATTATTAAAGCAGGATTGGTATCCTGTTTTTTTGTTTAAGTCATTAAAAACCGATTTAAATGTTTGTTTTAAATGTTTGTTTTAATTATAAAGATAAAAAATAAACAAAATAATCAAAAAAAGGACAAAAAACAACAAAAAATATTGACAACGATTTCATATAGTGTTATACTTATAGCATAAAGTTAATGGAAAGAAGGGAAAACCTTATGGGATTAGATCATTTCTTTGACAAAAACCTTGTGTTTTGCTTAGAAGCGGATAATCAAGAACATCTCTTTGATCAGGTTGCAACTTTATTGGAAGAACGAGAAATTGTAACTCCAACTTATCGTGAAGCCTTGATCACGCGTGAAAAGTCATTTCCAACTGGCTTAGATATGGAATTTTTGGGTAAGGATTTGCCGAATGTGGCTATTCCTCACACGGATATTGCTCATAATCTAGCCGAAAAAGTTGTGGTCGTTCGATTAGAAAAACCAGTGACTTTCCACAATATGATTGCGCCAGATAAGGAAGTAGAAGTATCCTTACTCTTCTTTATCATTAATAACTCAAGTTCAAGCCAAACGAACATTCTTGCTCAGTTGATGGACTTCTTTACTGGAAATGGTCATCTTGAAGACCTATCAAAAATTTCTGAACCAGAAGCCCTCTATGCTTATATTGCTGAAGCAATTGCTTAATCTTGTCTATTAAAAATATTAAATCGGAGGAAATCCATATGATTAAAATTCTTGCTGCCTGCGGTGCAGGTGTTAACTCAAGCCACCAAATTAAAAGTGCTCTTGAAGAAGAACTTTCAAACCGCGGTTTTGATGTTCACTGTGATGCAGTTATGGTTAAAGATGTTAACGAAGACCTTATCAAAGGTTATGACATCTTCACACCAATTGCTGCTACAGACCTTGGTTTTGAACCAGGTATTCCAGTTATCGAAGCTGGACCAATCTTATTCCGTATCCCAGCTATGAGTGCTCCAGTATTTGACAATATTGAAGCAGCTATCAAAGAACACGGATTAAGCTAATTTTAATTTGTTAACATTCATATAACTATAATAAGGGAGGAACTATTATGGATGTCATTATCGAACTAGCCAATAAGCTGTTCAAACCTATCTTGGATATGGGTGGACCAATCATCATGCTGATCATTTTGACAGTATTGGCTCTACTTTTTGGAGTGAAATTCTCCAAAGCGCTTGAAGGTGGTATCAAACTTGCCATCGCTCTTACTGGTATCGGTGCTATCATCGGTATGCTAAATGGTGCTTTCTCAGCATCACTTGCAAAATTCGTTGAAAATACTGGTATTCAATTGAACATCACTGACGTTGGTTGGGCACCACTTGCTACAATCACTTGGGGATCTGCTTGGACACTTTACTTCTTGCTCATCATGTTGATTGTCAACGTAGTGATGCTTGCTATGAAGAAAACTGACACACTTGACGTCGATATCTTCGATATCTGGCACTTGTCTATCACAGGTCTTTTGATTAAATGGTATGCAGACAACAATGGAGTTAGCCAAGGAGTTTCACTCTTCATCGCCACTGCAGCAGTTGTCCTTGTAGGTGTTCTTAAAATCATCAACTCTGATTTGATGAAACCTACATTTGATGACCTTCTTAACGCACCAAGTTCATCACCAATGACTTCAACTCACATGAACTACATGATGAACCCAGTTATCATGGTTTTGGATAAGATTTTTGAAAAATTCTTCCCAGGTCTAGATAAATATGACTTTGATGCTGCTAAATTGAACAAAAAAATCGGTTTCTGGGGATCTAAATTCTTCATCGGTTTCATCCTTGGTATCGTTATTGGTTTGATGGGTACTCCACATCCAGTTGAAGGACTTAAAGATGCAGCAAACTGGCAAGAAGTTATCAAAGGTTGGTTATCTCTTGGTTTGACAGCTGGTGTAGCTTTGGAACTCTTCTCACTTATCGGTTCATGGTTCATTGCTGCCGTAGAACCACTTTCACAAGGTATTACAAACGTTGCTACTAAACGTTTGGAAGGACGTAAGTTTAACATCGGTCTAGACTGGCCATTCATCGCTGGTCGTGCTGAAATCTGGGCTTGTGCAAACGTACTTGCACCAATTATGTTGATTGAAGCAGTACTTCTTTCAAACGTCGGAAATGGTATCTTGCCACTTGCAGGTATCATCGCTATGGGTGTTACTCCAGCTCTCTTGGTTGTAACACGTGGTAAATTGCTCCGCATGATTATCTTCGGAACACTCTTGTTGCCACTCTTCCTTCTTTCAGGTACACTTATCGCGCCATTTGCAACAGAACTTGCTAAAGGTGTAGGTGCCTTCCCAGAAGGTGTGAGCCAAACTCAATTGATCACTCACTCGACTCTTGAAGGACCAATCGAAAAACTTCTTGGTTGGACAATTGGTAACACTACAACTGGTGATATCAAAGCAATCCTTGGTGCTGTAGTCTTCCTTGTATTCTATATCGGTATCTTTGCTTGGTACAGAAAACAAATGATTAAACGTAACGAAGAGTACGCAGCAAAAGCAAAATAATGCGCTCCTATAAAATGTAAATTGTTGAAACTAGGTTGTCATACCATTAGGAGTGACAGCCTAGTTTTTTATAAACTATCAAGAAATCGGAGAAAATAATGGTAATTGAATTAAAATCAGAACAATTAAGAGTTCAATTTAACAGTTTTGGTGGGGCTCTTTCTTCTATAAAAGATGCTGAGGGACTTGAGTATTTGTGGCAAGGGGATGCTACTTATTGGAGTGGACAAGCTCCTGTTCTCTTTCCCATTTGTGGTTCATTGAGAGAGGATACAGCATTTTATATAGATGAGAAGGGACAAGAAAGTAAAGGAAAGATTCCTCGACATGGTTTGGTTCGTAAGAAAGAATTTGAATTAGTTGAACAGACAGATAATAGTGTAACTTTTGCAATTGAAGACGATGAGAATAGCTATCAGAACTACCCTTATCATTTCCGCCTAGAAATCACCTATACCCTTTCTGCCAAAACAGTACGAACTCAATACAAAATATTTAATAAAGAAACTAGCAAGGTCCTGCCTTACTTTATTGGTGGACATCCAGGCTTTAATTGTCCCTTACTGGATGATGAAGTCTATGAAGATTACTATTTAGAGTTTGAGAAAGAAGAAACTTGTTCTGTTCCGCGCCCTTTCCCAGAAACTGGTATGCTTGATTTTCAAGATAGAAGTCCATGGCTGGAAGGTCAAAAAGAATTAGACCTCAGCTATAATCTTTTCAGTACAGATGCAGTTACCTTAGATGAATTGCAATCTAGAACAATTGCTCTTCGTTCCCGTAAACATGATAAGGGATTGAAAGTGCACTTCGCAGAGTTCTCAAATCTCATTATATGGTCAACTTTGAATAAAGGACCTTTCATTGCTTTTGAACCATGGTCTGGCTTGTCAACATCCCTTGAAGAAGGAGATTATCTAGAAGATAAGAAGAATGTTCGTCTCCTAGAACCTGGTCAAGTGGATCAAATTGGTTTTGATATCGAAATTTTTTAATTAAAAAAACACAAAAACAAACACTAATTGTTGACTTTTTTAAGAAATAGGAGTATATTATGTTTGTAAGCAACAAATGATGTTTGACACAAACAAACAATCGCTTGTTATATTCTCTTTCGTGGAGAAAGATTATTTCTAGGAAACTGATTTCCTAAACTTGAATAAGGTGTCATTCATCTCATTCAATCCAATTTGTCAATAAACTGCTAGAAAGCTTTTGTAGGTAAACTGTTAACTATAAAAGGTTTTACTAGCCTAGAAAAATAAAAAGGAGTATACAATATGTCTATTGTTATCGGTGCAGATGCTGCAGGTTTGAGATTGAAAGAAGTTGTGAAAGACTTCTTGGAAAAAGAAAACTTCCATGTTGTGGATGTTACAGCTGAAGGTCAAGACTTTGTTGATGTGACTCTTGCTGTTGCTGCAGAAGTAAACAAAGAAGAACAAAACCTTGGTATCGTGATTGATGCTTATGGAGCTGGTCCATTCATGGTTGCAACAAAAATCAAAGGAATGGTTGCTGCAGAAGTATCTGACGAACGTTCAGCTTATATGACTCGTGGCCACAACAACTCACGTATGATCACTATGGGTGCACAACTTGTTGGTGATGAATTGGCTAAAAACATCGCTAAAGGATTTGTTAACGGTAAATACGATGGTGGACGTCACCAAATTAGGGTCGACATGTTGAACAAAATGTGCTAATACTCTTCAAAAATCAAGATAATCTGTTGTCAGCTCACTTTAGCTAACCTCAGTTATGCTTGCAGCTCGCTTCCTAAGCTAATCTTGATTTTTCTTGAGTAGGGATAAATGATATTAGATTTACATAATTAATCGGAGGGAATAACTAATGAGAATTGCAATTGGATGTGACCACATCGTAACAGATGAAAAAATGGCGGTTTCAGAATTTTTGAAATCAAAAGGATATGAAGTCATTGACTTTGGTACATATGACCATACACGTACTCACTACCCAATCTTTGGTAAAAAAGTAGGGGAAGCTGTAACTAGCGGTCAAGCTGATCTTGGAGTATGTATCTGTGGTACTGGTGTTGGTATCAACAACGCTGTAAATAAAGTTCCAGGTGTCCGTTCTGCCTTGGTTCGTGATATGACAACAGCCCTTTATGCTAAAGAACAATTGAATGCCAATGTTATCGGATTTGGTGGTAAGATTACTGGTGAATTGCTCATGTGTGACATCATCGAAGCTTTCATCAAAGCTGAATACAAACCATCAGAAGAAAACAAAAAATTGATTGCGAAAATTGAACACCTTGAAAGTCACAATGCTCAACAAACAGACGCAAACTTCTTCACTGAATTCCTTGAAAAATGGGATCGCGGAGAATACCACGACTAAGAGGTGACCTATGATTTTAACAGTCACAATGAACCCATCCATCGATATTTCCTATCCCTTGGATGAGTTGAAGATTGATACTGTCAATCGTGTGGTAGATGTAACCAAAACGGCTGGTGGTAAGGGACTCAATGTTACCCGAGTACTTTCAGAATTTGGCGATTCTGTTCTTGCTACTGGTTTAGTGGGTGGAAAACTTGGTGAGTTTTTGGTTGAACATATCGATGATCAAGTAAAGAAAGATTTCTTCTCAATTCAGGGAGAAACTCGTAACTGTATCGCTATTCTCCATGGAGACAACCAAACAGAAGTTCTTGAAAAAGGACCTGAAGTATTGGAACAGGAAGGTCAAGACTTTTTGGAACATTTCAAAAAACTCTTGGGTTCAGTTGAAGTAGTAGCCATCTCAGGTAGTCTGCCAGCTGGCCTTCCAGTTGATTACTATGCGAGCTTGGTAGAACTTGCTAATCAAGCTGGCAAGCCTGTTGTCTTGGACTGCTCTGGTGCAGCACTTCAGGCGGTTCTTGAATCACCACATAAACCAACAGTCATCAAACCAAATAATGAGGAATTGTCTCAGCTTCTTGGAAGAGAAGTTTCTGAGGATTTGGATGAATTAAAAGAAGTCCTTCAAGAACCTTTGTTTGCAGGTATTGAATGGATTATCGTTTCACTTGGTGCCAACGGTGCCTTTGCCAAACATGGTGATACTTTCTATAAGGTCGATATTCCTAGAATTCAGGTAGTCAACCCTGTCGGATCTGGAGACTCTACTGTGGCAGGAATTTCTTCAGGACTTCTTCATAAAGAATCGGATGCAGAATTACTCATCAAGGCAAATGTCCTTGGTATGCTCAATGCTCAAGAAAAAATGACTGGTCATGTCAACATGGCCAACTATCAAGCTCTATATGATCAATTAATAGTAAAAGAGGTATAAAATGGCTTTAACAGAACAAAAACGTGCACGCTTAGAAAAACTTTCTGATGAAAATGGTATCATCTCAGCTCTTGCATTTGACCAACGTGGTGCTTTGAAACGCCTCATGGCTCAACACCAAACAGAAGAACCAACTGTGGCTCAAATGGAAGAACTTAAAGTTTTGGTAGCAGATGAATTGACTAAATATGCTTCATCTATGCTTCTTGATCCTGAATATGGACTTCCAGCAACTAAAGCTCTTGATGAAAAAGCTGGTCTTCTCCTTGCTTATGAAAAAACAGGTTATGACACAACAAGCACAAAACGCTTGCCAGACTGCTTGGATGTTTGGTCTGCAAAACGTATTAAAGAAGAAGGTGCAGATGCAGTTAAATTCTTGCTTTACTATGATGTAGATAGCTCAGATGAACTTAACCAAGAAAAACAAGCTTACATCGAACGTATCGGTTCTGAGTGTGTGGCGGAAGACATTCCATTCTTCCTTGAAATCCTAGCTTATGATGAAAAAATTGCTGACGCAGGTTCTGTAGAATATGCGAAAGTAAAACCACACAAAGTTATTGGTGCCATGAAAGTCTTCTCAGACCCACGCTTTAACATTGATGTCTTGAAAGTGGAAGTTCCTGTTAACATTAAATATGTTGAAGGCTTCGCTGAAGGTGAAGTAGTTTATACACGTGAAGAAGCAGCAGCCTTCTTCAAAGCTCAAGATGAAGCAACTAACTTGCCATACATCTACTTGAGTGCTGGGGTATCAGCTAAACTTTTCCAAGATACTCTTGTATTTGCTCATGAATCAGGTGCAAACTTCAATGGAGTTCTTTGTGGCCGTGCTACATGGGCTGGATCAGTTGAAGCTTACATCAAAGATGGTGAAGAAGCAGCACGTGAATGGCTTCGCACAACTGGATTTGAAAACATTGATGAACTCAATAAAGTTCTTCAAACAACAGCGACTTCATGGAAAGAACGCGTGTAAGTAAGTCCTCCTAGGTTAGGAACATGAATCTAAAAAAATTTAAAAAAAGTTGTATGTAAAGGTTTACAAAATAACTTACTTGTGCTATACTTAAATCACAAGTTAATACAAGGTGAGTGTTACTAAGTAATATTAGGCATGATCACAGGTGAATTAGAAATCGGCTGATTTTCTAGTTCATTTGTGGTCATTTTTTGTACTCATATACCTTTAAGATATAAAAGGAGGTTGACATGTATCGAATTCTAAATCCAATAAATCATAATGTTTCGCTTGTCAGGAATGATAAGGGAGAAGAAGTGATTGTAATTGGTAAGGGGATTGCATTTGGGAAGAGGAAGGGAGATTTGATTACTGAACATCAGGTTGAGAAAATCTTTCGGATGAAGACCGAAGAGTCAAGAGAAAACTTTATGGCTCTCCTCAAAGATGTTCCGCTTGATTTTATCACAGTGACCTATGAAATCATTGATAAGCTATCAAAGAAATATCATTATCCGATTCAAGAGTATCTCTACGTAACCTTGACAGATCATATTTACTGTTCTTACCAAGCTCTAGCACAAGGAAGGTACAAGGATAGTAATCTGCCAGATATTTCCACTAAGTATCCTGTCGCTTTTCAAATCGCAAATGAAGCATTTGAAATTTACCGCCAGAAGCTAGCAGATCATTTTCCTGAGGACGAGATTATTCGGATTGCTTATCATTTCATTAATGCCGAAGGTGAAAATGAAGTAGAACTTGTGGAGTCGATTGATAAGAGGAAAGAAATTCTCAGGAATGTTGAAGAAGTTTTAACGGACTATGCAATTCAACGAACTAAAGAGAATAACCATTTCTATGATCGTTTTATGATACATTTGAATTATTTCTTGGATTATTTAGACAGATCTAGAGATGATAACCAATCACTTCTGGATATGGAAGATCATATTAAACAATCCTATCCAAAAGCCTTCGAGATTGGTTCCAAGATCTATGATGTGATTACGCAACATACGGGTCTTGATTTGTATAAAAGTGAACGAGTTTATCTAGTTCTACATATCCAACGTTTATTGTCATAAAAATTTATTTAAAACTATATAAGGAGAATTCTATCATGAATAGAGAAGAAGTAACATTGTTAGGTTTTGAAATCGTAGCCTATGCTGGCGATGCTCGTTCAAAATTATTGGAAGCCTTGAAGGCTGCTGAAGCTGGTGATTTTGCGAAAGCGGACACTTTGGTAGAGGAAGCTGGTAGCTGTATTGCAGAGGCTCACCACGCGCAAACAAGTCTATTAACTAAGGAAGCTTCTGGTGAGGATTTGGCCTATAGTGTAACCATGATGCATGGCCAAGACCACTTGATGACAACTATCTTGTTAAAAGATTTGATGCACCACTTAATCGAACTTTATAAGAGAGGAGTTAAATAATGAACAAACTAATTGCATTTATCGAGAAAGGAAAGCCTTTCTTTGAGAAACTATCTCGTAATATCTATCTTCGTGCTATTCGTGATGGTTTCATTGCAGGTATGCCTGTTATTCTCTTCTCAAGTATTTTTATCTTGATTGCCTTTGTACCAAACTCATGGGGCTTTAAATGGTCTGATGAAGTTGTAGCCTTTCTGATGAAACCTTACAGCTATTCAATGGGTATTTTAGCTCTCTTGGTAGCTGGTACAACAGCCAAGTCATTGACTGACTCAGTAAACCGTAGCATGGAGAAGACCAATCAAATCAACTATATGTCAACATTGTTGGCAGCAATTGTTGGTTTGTTGATGTTGGCAGCTGATCCTATCGAAAATGGTCTAGCTACTGGATTCTTGGGGACAAAAGGTTTGCTTTCAGCCTTCCTTGCTGCCTTTGTTACTGTAGCCATCTATAAGGTTTGTGTTAAGAACAATGTCACTATTCGTATGCCTGACGAAGTTCCACCAAATATCTCACAAGTCTTTAAAGATGTGATTCCATTCACTCTATCTGTTGTTTCTCTTTATGCTCTTGATTTACTAGCACGTCATTTTGTTGGTGCAAGCGTAGCTGAATCAATCGGTAAATTCTTTGCACCGTTATTCTCTGCAGCTGATGGCTATCTTGGTATTACCATTATCTTTGGTGCCTTTGCCTTCTTCTGGTTTGTTGGTATCCATGGTCCATCTATCGTTGAACCAGCAATCGCAGCTATTACCTATGCAAATGCCGAAGTCAACTTGAACCTTCTTCAACAAGGTATGCACGCTGACAAGATTCTTACTTCTGGTACACAAATGTTTATCGTTACCATGGGTGGTACAGGTGCGACACTGGTTGTTCCATTCATGTTCATGTGGTTAACAAAATCAAAACGTAACCGCGCAATCGGACGTGCTTCAGTAGTTCCAACTTTCTTTGGTGTAAATGAACCAATCTTGTTTGGTGCACCGCTTGTATTGAACCCGATCTTCTTCATTCCATTTATCTTTGCTCCAATCGCAAACGTTTGGATCTTCAAATTCTTTATTGAAACACTTGGCATGAATTCATTTACTGCTAATCTACCATGGACAACTCCAGCTCCACTAGGTCTAGTTCTTGGTACTAACTTCCAAGTTCTATCATTCATTCTTGCTGCTCTTCTAATCGTGGTTGACGTAGTCATTTACTATCCATTCCTTAAGGTCTATGATGAACAAATTCTTGAAGAAGAACGTTCAGGTAAATCTAATGATGAATTGAAAGAAAAAGTTGCTGCGAACTTTAATACAGCTAAAGCAGATGCTATTCTTGAAAAAGCTGGTGTAGAAGCAGCACAAAATACCATCACTGAAGAAACAAATGTCCTCGTTCTCTGTGCAGGTGGAGGGACAAGTGGACTTCTTGCAAATGCTTTGAACAAGGCAGCTGCAGAATACAATGTTCCTGTGAAAGCAGCAGCAGGTGGCTATGGTGCTCACCGTGAAATGTTGCCAGAGTTTGATCTTGTTATCCTTGCCCCTCAAGTTGCTTCAAACTTTGAAGACATGAAAGCAGAAACAGATAAACTTGGTATTAAACTTGCCAAGACAGAAGGCGCTCAATACATCAAATTAACTCGTGATGGAAAAGGTGCTCTTGCATTCGTGCAAGCTCAATTCGATTAACGATAGGGACTGTGAAACAGTCTCCTATCGTTACGGCAATCGCTATGGCGAATTTCCTAGTCGCCTTGTTAATTCGTCGGTAAAAAGATATCGTTTTTACCTTCTCATGTCACAATTTGGTGACTCGGTACAAGAAGTGAGATGAAGAAGGATGGCTCACTGACTCCTCTCCTCTCACTTTTACTTTATTTTAAATCAAGAAATAGGTGAAAAAATGACAAAAACACTTCCAAAAGACTTTATTTTCGGTGGCGCAACAGCTGCCTATCAAGCAGAAGGTGCTACACATACTGATGGTAAAGGACCAGTAGCGTGGGATAAATATCTTGAAGATAACTACTGGTACACTGCAGAACCAGCCAGTGATTTTTACAATCGATACCCAGTTGACCTCAAGTTGGCAGAAGAGTATGGTGTCAATGGCATTCGAATTTCTATTGCTTGGTCACGTATTTTCCCAACAGGCTACGGTCAAGTAAATCAAAAGGGTGTTGAGTATTATCATAATCTATTTGCAGAGTGTCACAAACGTCATGTTGAGCCCTTTGTAACTCTTCATCACTTTGATACGCCAGAAGCTCTCCACTCAAATGGAGACTTCTTAAACCGTGAAAATATCGAACACTTTGTAGATTACGCTGCCTTCTGTTTTGAAGAATTTCCAGAAGTAAACTATTGGACAACCTTTAATGAAATTGGACCAATCGGTGATGGTCAATACTTGGTTGGGAAATTCCCTCCAGGTATTCAGTACGACCTTGCCAAAGTCTTCCAATCGCACCACAACATGATGGTTTCTCATGCGCGTGCAGTCAAGCTATATAAAGATAAAGGTTATAAAGGAGAAATTGGTGTTGTTCATGCACTGCCAACCAAGTATCCTTTGGATCCTAAAAATCCAGCAGATGTTTGTGCAGCAGAGTTGGAAGATATCATCCACAATAAATTTATCTTGGATGCAACTTATCTGGGTCTCTATTCAGCTGAAACGATGGAAGGTGTCAACCATATCTTATCAGTCAATGGTGGTAGCTTAGATCTTCGTGAAGAAGATTTCGAAGTATTAGAAGCCGCAAAAGACTTGAATGACTTCCTTGGAATTAATTACTATATGAGTGACTGGATGGAAGCCTTTGATGGAGAAACTGAAATCATCCATAATGGTAAGGGTGAGAAAGGAAGCTCTAAATACCAAATCAAAGGTGTTGGTCGTCGTGTAGCTCCTGATTATGTACCACGTACGGATTGGGATTGGATTATCTACCCTCAAGGTTTGTATGACCAAATCATGCGCGTGAAGAAAGATTATCCGAATTACAAGAAGATTTACATCACTGAAAATGGACTTGGTTATAAAGATGAGTTCGTCGATAACACTGTTTACGATGATGGTCGTATTGATTATGTGAGACAACACCTGGAAGTCTTGTCTGATGCTATTGCAGATGGAGCTAATGTAAAGGGTTACTTCATTTGGTCATTAATGGATGTCTTCTCATGGTCAAACGGTTATGAAAAACGCTACGGTCTCTTTTATGTAGACTTTGAAACTCAAGAACGTTATCCGAAGAAATCAGCTAACTGGTACAAGAAAGTAGCGGAAAGTCAGATTATAGACTAGTAGAATTAGTCATTAGATATAGAATTCTAGTGAGGTAAAAGATGTTCAAAGATTTTATCCAATCTATTTATGAAAAAGTTTATATTATCAATTTTGATAAATGCTCTCAAATACCTTGTTTGACTAATGAGGAGCTGAAAAATCTTGGGAAATGGTATGTCTCTACCGGTAAAGAATGGATTTGCCATTCAGACTATGAGCTAGAAGAATTTAAAAATATCTTTTTAAATTTTATCAGTCCTGAAGAACGGGATAATATCTCCTTTGATTCAGATTTTATGCCGTTTCAACAATCATAAAGAATCTAGGAAACTCTTTGTAAAAATCTTCATCAAAAAATGCGTCATATCAAGATTCTTATTTTCTTGATATGACGCATTTTATATTTTATCAATCCTCAGTTTTATGGTTTAGAAAGAATAATTTTTGTTTGTTTTGAAAGTTGTTCGAAGGTTTCTTTGCTCAGTTTAGAATCTGAAACGATGGTATCAATATCAGAGATATTGTAGAAGGTATAAAAATCAAATTTATTGAACTTACTATTGTCAGCTAGTAAGTATTTTTTATTGGAATTGTTGAGGGCAATACGTTGTGATTCACCTTCCTCTTCGCTGAAGGTGGCAATCGAATTGTCCTTAATACCATTACAGCTAACGAAGGCTTTAGAAAATTGGAGATTGGCTAGGTTTTGTAAGGTTAGTGTTCCCACAAAGGCTCCAGTGATAGAGCGATAGTTTCCACCGATTAAAATCAAATCTGTTAGTTTTCGTTCGTTTAGGATGAGAAAGACTGGTAAACTGTTTGTTACAACACGAATATTATCAATTGGAAGTTCACGGGCAAAAGATTCTAAGGTCGTACCAGGGCCGATAAAAATAGTTTCCCCCTCATCAATTAAATGGCCTGCAAAACGGCTAATTTCTTGTTTTTCTGCGATTTGTAAGCTTTGTTTTTCAATATTAGAACGTTCATTATTTAAAATGGAACCTGTGCGAATTTTTTCAGCTCCACCGTGCACCCGAACAAGTAAATCCTTGTCGGCTAACTCTTGTAAGTAGCGTCTAGCAGTCATATCTGACACATCCAAGCGAGTCATGATTTCTTTTACAGTAATAGTTCCCTTTGTATTTACCGTTTCTAGAATATTATCTAGTTTTTCCTGCTTTAACATCGTTATCACCTCTATTTCTATTACTATTTTATCATAAAGTATTCAATCAATCAATTTAAAAAAACAAAAGAAAACAAAAACAAAAATATCATGGTTGTTTTAAACAAACCATGATATTTGTTATCAGTTCTGGGATAATTGAATTAGTCCAAACCGTAATTGTAGTCATCGTCTTGCATGGCTTCAACTTCACCAAGGAGGTAACCATTTCCGACTTGAGAGAAGAAGTCGTGGTTGGAAGTTCCTGTTGAAATACCGTTCATAACGATTGGGTTGACATCATCAGCTGAATCTGGGAAGAGTGGATCTTGTCCCAGGTTCATGAGTGCCTTGTTGGCATTGTAGCGGAGGAAGGTCTTGACTTCTTCAGTCCAGTCAACACCGTCATAGAGGCTCTCTGTATAACCTTCTTCGTTCTCGTAGAGAGTGTAGAGCAGGTCGTACATCCATTCTTTGAGTTTTTCTTGCTCTTCTTCAGGCAATTCATTGAAACCAAGTTGGAATTTATATCCGATGTAGGTTCCGTGAACAGACTCATCACGAATAATTAATTTGATGATTTCCGCAACGTTGGCTAGTTTGTTGTTACCGAGATAGTAGAGGGGAGTGAAGAAACCAGAGTAGAAGAGGAAGGTTTCAAGGAAGACGCTGGCAACTTTCTTTTCAAGTGGGCTACCGTTTAGGTAGATTTCGTTGACAATCTCAGCCTTCTTTTGTAGGTACGGATTGGTATTGGTCCATTCGAAAATTTCTTCAATCTCAGCCTTAGTATTCAAGGTAGAAAAGATTGATGAGTAAGATTTAGCGTGGACAGATTCCATAAATTGGATGTTATTGAAAACAGCTTCTTCATGTGGTGTACGGATGTCTGCGCGAAGGGCTTGAACCCCAGTTTCAGATTGCATAGTATCGAGAAGGGTTAAACCACCAAAGACTTTTCCTACCAAGTCTTTTTCTACATTTGATAGCTTTCTCCAGTCATCCAAGTCATTTGACAAGGGAATACGTGTATCAAGCCAGAATTGCTCCGTCAGTTTTTCCCAAGTTGATTTGTCGATGACATCTTCGATGGCATTCCAGTTAATGGCTTTGTAGTAAGTTTCCATTTGAAATCTCTTTCTGTGTTTAGTATTGCGAACTCACAATTACTTCTATTTTATCATAATTCTAGAGGAGTATCGCACAAAAAGTCGGAAGCCCGACTTTTTTGTTTTTCCATGGTATAGATGCTTATTCCAGTTTAGTTTAGCAGGGTGAATGAATCACTAATCTGAGAAAATGTAGTTTCCTCAAGCAAAGATTAAATCACACAGCTTTCACATTGGTTAGCACCGACTTCTCCACCATCATCTGTAAAGGTACGGACGTAGTAGATAGACTTGATACCCTTGTTAAAGGCATAGTTACGAAGGATTGACAAGTCACGTGTCGTTTGTTTGTTTTCTTTCTTCCATTCGTAAAGTCCTTTTGGAATGTCACTACGCATGAAGAGTGTGAGTGAAAGTCCTTGGTCCACGTGCTCAGTTGCAGCAGCATAGACATCAATCACTTTACGCATATCCATGTCGTAAGCAGAAGTGTAGTAAGGAATGGTTTCTGTTGACAATCCAGCAGCAGGGTAGTAGATTTTTCCGATTTTCTTTTCTTGACGTTCTTCGATACGTTGTGTAATCGGGTGGATAGAAGCAGAAACGTCATTGATGTAACTGATCGAACCATTTGGCGCTACAGCAAGGCGGTTTTGGTGGTAAAGTCCATCTGCTTGAACCTTGTCACGAAGTTCAGCCCAGTCAGCAGCACTTGGGATAAAGACATCTTTGAAAAGTTCTTTAACACGGTCTGATTTTGGAACAAATTCGCCAGTTACATACTTGTCAAAGTAGCTTCCGTTAGCATAGTCTGATTTTTCAAAGTTATGGAAGGTAATACCACGTTCACGCGCGATATTGTTTGATTCTACCAAGGTCCAGTAGTTCATGAGCATGAAGTAGATGCTTGTAAATTCAACAGACTCAGGCGATCCATATTCAATCAGTTTTTGGGCAAGGTAGCTGTGAAGTCCCATGGCACCAAGTCCAAAGGTGTGAGCTTGGCTATTTCCGTGGTCAATCGTAGGCACAGCTACGATGTGTGAACTATCTGTAACGAAAGTAAGGGCACGAACCATAGCACGGATAGAACGACCAAAATCGGGTGAAGTCATCATGTTAACCACGTTGGTTGAACCAAGGTTACATGAAACATCCGTTCCCATTTGAAGGAATTCTTGAGCATCGTTGATCAAGCTTGGTTCTTGAACTTGAAGAATTTCAGAACACAAGTTGCTCATGATAATCTTTCCATCAACGGGATTTGCACGGTTAGCCGTATCAATGTTGACTACATAAGGGTAGCCAGACTCTTGTTGCAATTTAGAGATTTCAGTTTCCAAATCACGCGCCTTGATTTTTGTCTTACGGATATTTGGATTTGCGACTAGTTCATCGTATTTTTCAGTGATGTCAATGTAGTTGAACGGCACACCGTATTCAAGCTCTACAGAGTATGGGCTGAAGAGGTACATTTCTTCATTTTTACGTGCTAATTCGTAGAATTTATCGGGCACCACAACACCAAGTGAAAGGGTCTTAACACGAACTTTTTCATCGGCGTTTTCTTTCTTAGTTGAAAGGAAGGCGATGATATCAGGGTGGAAGACGTTGAGGTAGACAACACCAGCACCTTGACGTTGACCCAATTGGTTTGAGTAAGAGAAGCTATCTTCGAAAAGTTTCATAACTGGAACGACCCCAGACGCTGCTCCTTCATAGCCTTTGATAGGTGCACCAGCTTCACGAAGGTTGCTGAGGGTAATTCCCACACCACCACCGATACGTGAAAGTTGAAGAGCTGAGTTGATAGAACGTCCGATAGAGTTCATATCATCAGTTACTTGGATCAGGAAACATGATACCAATTCTCCACGACGAGCACGTCCAGCATTCAAGAAGGAAGGAGTAGCAGGTTGGTAGCGTTGGTGGATGATTTCATTGGCAATATCGATTGCAACAGCTTCATTGCCATCAGCGAAATAAAGGGCGTTAAAGAAGACACGGTCTTCCATGCTTTCAAGATAATATTCACCGTCGTTTGTCTTCAAGGCATATTGATTGTAAAACTTATAGGCAGCCATGAAAGACTTGAATTGGAAGTTTTGTTCTTTAATAAATTGAGACAATTCTTCCAAGAATTCTGGACGGTATTTCTTGATAAAGGCTGTTTCGATATAGTTGTGTTCAATGAGGTAGTTGATTTTATCTTTGATTGAATCAAAAATCATAGTGTTTGGAACTACATTTTCTTTAAAGAAGGCATCCAAGGCTTCCTTATCTTTATGAAGCATGATTTGTCCATTGACAGGACGGTTGATTTCGTTATTGAGACGGAAGTAAGTCACGTCCTCAAGATGTTTTAATCCCATAAAATTTCCCTTATCTAATTACAAAAGAAAGGCTTCTAAGTTAGCCCTAGAAGCAGTTTCTTCTGGATGATGTACTAAGATTATGCTAATTGTTTCAATTTTCCTGGTTGGAAACCTGAAAAGACTTCAGTTGGTGTTTGGATAACAGGAGCTGCGCTGAAACCGAGCTCTTTAACTTGATCGATGTACTCAGGTTGCTCATCGAGATTGATTTCGCGATAAGCGACATTATTACTGTCCAAGAAACGTTTGGTCATTTTACATTGGACACAGTTGTTTTTAGAATAAACGGTTACCATTGTGTAACTCCTCTTTCAAAATAGATTACTTTCCTAGTATATCAGAAAATAAATTTTTGTCAATGATTTGAAACTAAATATAGTGGTCTATTTTTCTGCTCGAGCTCACAAAGCACAATATGTAGTGTTTGTTTTGTGAAATAGTGATGATAATCCTACAAGTAGTTTTTTGGAAAACTATATCCTGTGTTTTGTTATCTAAAATAGAAGATTTTCAGCAAGTTATCTGAAAGGAAATCGAATAAATCCCATAAAATGCTTGAAAAAAATCCTAGAAGATGATATAATACCAAATTGTAAGGGTTATCACATATAACTCAAAAAAGAAAGAACAAAAGGAGAGTCAAACTATGGCTTCTAAAGATTTCCACGTAGTGGCAGAAACAGGTATTCACGCACGTCCAGCAACATTGTTGGTACAAACTGCTAGCAAATTTGCTTCAGATATCACTCTTGAGTACAAAGGTAAATCAGTTAACCTTAAATCAATCATGGGTGTTATGAGTCTTGGTGTTGGCCAAGGTGCTGATGTAACTATCTCAGCTGAAGGTGCAGATGCAGATGACGCTATCGCTGCAATCTCAGAAACAATGGAAAAAGAAGGATTGGCATAAGGAAAATGACAGAAATGCTTAAAGGAATCGCAGCATCTGATGGTGTTGCAGTTGCAAAAGCATATCTACTCGTTCAACCGGATTTGTCATTCGAGACTGTTTCAGTCGAAGATACAAACGCAGAAGAGGCTCGTTTGGATGTAGCTCTTGAAGCTTCTCAAAACGAGCTTTCTCTTATCCGTGAGAAAGCTGTAGGTACGCTAGGTGAAGAAGCAGCTCAAGTTTTTGACGCTCATTTGATGGTTCTTGCTGACCCAGAATTGATTGGTCAGATTAAAGAAACAATTCGCGCTAAGAAAGTCAATGCTGAAGCAGGTCTTAAAGAAGTGACTGACATGTTCATCACTATCTTTGAAGGAATGGAAGACAATCCATACATGCAAGAACGTGCAGCGGATATCCGCGACGTGACAAAACGTGTGTTGGCTAACCTTCTTGGTAAAAAATTGCCAAACCCAGCTTCTATCAATGAAGAAGTAATTGTGATTGCGCATGACTTGACACCATCTGATACAGCTCAATTGGACAAAAACTTTGTAAAAGCTTTTGTAACAAACATCGGTGGACGTACAAGCCACTCAGCTATCATGGCACGTACACTTGAAATTGCAGCTGTATTGGGAACAAATAACATCACTGAAGTGGTGAAAGACGGTGATATCCTTGCCGTTAACGGAATTACTGGTGAAGTGATTATCAACCCAACAGATGAACAAGCGGCAGAATTTAAAGCAGCTGGTGAAGCTTATGCTAAACAAAAAGCTGAATGGGCACTTTTGAAAGATGCCCAAACAGTGACTGCTGACGGTAAACACTTCGAGTTGGCTGCTAACATCGGTACTCCAAAAGACGTTGAAGGTGTTAACAACAACGGTGCAGAAGCTGTTGGACTTTACCGTACAGAGTTCTTGTACATGGATTCTCAAGACTTCCCAACTGAAGATGAGCAGTATGAAGCATACAAGGCTGTTCTTGAGGGAATGAATGGTAAACCTGTGGTTGTTCGTACAATGGATATCGGTGGAGATAAGGAACTTCCTTACTTCGATATGCCACATGAAATGAACCCATTCCTTGGATTCCGTGCCCTTCGTATCTCTATTTCTGAAACTGGAGATGCAATGTTCCGTACACAGATCCGTGCCCTTCTTCGTGCTTCTGTTCATGGTCAATTGCGTATCATGTTCCCAATGGTTGCCCTTTTGAAAGAATTCCGTGCAGCCAAAGCAGTTTATGAAGAAGAAAAAGCAAACCTTCTTTCTGAAGGAGTTGCAGTTGCGGATGACATCCAAGTTGGTATCATGATTGAAATCCCTGCAGCAGCAATGCTTGCAGACCAATTTGCAAAAGAAGTAGACTTCATGTCAATTGGAACAAACGACTTGATCCAATACTCAATGGCAGCAGACCGTATGAACGAGCAAGTTTCATACCTTTACCAACCATATAACCCATCAATCCTTCGCTTGATCAACAACGTTATCAAGGCAGCTCACGCTGAAGGTAAATGGGCTGGTATGTGTGGTGAGATGGCTGGTGACCAAAAAGCTGTTCCACTTCTTGTTGGAATGGGCTTGGATGAGTTCTCTATGTCAGCAACATCTGTACTTCGTACACGTAGTTTGATGAAGAAATTGGACACTGCTAAGATGGAAGAGTACGCTAACCGTGCCCTTACAGAGTGTTCAACAATGGAAGAAGTTCTTGAACTTCAGAAAGAATACGTTAACTTTGATTAATCGAAAACTCCTTGCAACTTAGTTGCAAGGAGTTTTTATAGTATAAAATCTATTAACTAGTTCATAAAATGCTTGACAATAAAAAAAATTGGAGTAGAATATTAACTAGTTAAATAACTAGTTAAGGAGTTTTTATGAAGAAACAAAATTTGTTTTTAGTGTTGTTAAGTGTCTTTCTTTTGTGTTTAGCTGCTTGTGGGCAGAAGGAGAGCCAGTCAGGTAAAGGGATGAAAATTGTGACTAGTTTTTATCCTATCTATGCCATGGTCAAGGAAGTATCTGGTGACTTGAATGATGTTCGAATGATTCAGTCAAGTAGCGGAATTCACTCCTTTGAACCTTCAGCAAATGATATCGCAGCCATCTATGATGCAGATGTATTTGTCTACCATTCACATACACTTGAATCTTGGGCAGGAAGTCTGGATCCCAATCTAAAAAAATCCAAAGTTAAAGTTTTAGAGGCTTCAGAAGGAATGACATTGGATCGTGTCCCTGGTCTAGAAGATGTGGAAGCAGGTGATGGAGTTGATGAAAAAACGCTCTATGACCCTCACACATGGCTAGATCCTGAAAAAGCTGGAGAAGAAGCTCAAATTATCGCTGATAAACTTTCAGAGGTGGATAGTGAACATAAAGAAACTTATCAAAAAAATGCGCAAGACTTTATCAAAAAAGCTCAAGAATTGACTAAGAAATTCCAACCTAAATTTGAAAAAGCGAGTCAGAAAACATTTGTAACCCAACATACAGCCTTTTCTTATCTAGCGAAGCGATTTGGACTCAATCAACTTGGAATCGCAGGTATCTCTCCTGAACAAGAACCAAGTCCACGACAACTAACAGAAATTCAGGAATTTGTTAAAACCTATAAGGTTAAAACGATTTTTACAGAAAGTAACGCTTCTTCAAAAGTAGCTGAAACTCTTGTTAAATCAACAGGTGTGGGTCTAAAAACTCTAAATCCTTTAGAGGCAGACCCACAAAATGACAAGACTTATCTAGAAAACCTAGAAGACAATATGAGTATTTTAGCAGAAGAATTGAAATGAGGAGATTATGAAAATAAATAAAAAATATCTAGCTGGGTCAGCAGCTGCACTTGTTTTAAGTGTCTGCGCTTATGAACTAGGTTTGCATCAAGCCCAAACTGTGAAAGAAAATAACCGTGTTTCATACATTGATGGCAACAAACCAAGCCAAAAGGCAGAAAATTTGACACCTGATGAAGTCAGTAAAAAAGAAGGTATAAATGCCGAGCAAATCGTTATCAAGATTACGGATCAAGGTTATGTGACTTCTCATGGAGACCATTATCATTATTATAATGGCAAGGTTCCTTATGACGCCATCATCAGCGAAGAACTTCTGATGAAAGATCCAAATTATCAGTTGAAGGATTCAGATATTGTCAATGAAATTAAGGGTGGTTATGTGATTAAGGTAGACGGGAAATACTATGTTTACCTGAAAGATGCAGCACATGCTGATAATGTTCGCTCAAAAGAAGAAATCACTCGTCAGAAGCAGGAACACGGTAGTAATCACGGAGGTGGTTCTAGCGATAAAGCGGTAGTCGCTGCCAGAGCTGAGGGTCGTTATACAACGGATGATGGTTATATCTTTAATGCCTCTGATATCATTGAGGACACAGGTGATGCCTATATCGTTCCTCATGGCAATCATTTCCACTATATTCCTAAGAGTGACTTGTCTGCCAGTGAATTAGCTGCAGCTCGAGCCTTCCTATCTGGAAAGACTAATCAACCAAGCTCAGTTGGGTATCGTCCGTCAACGAATTCTTCTAGCAGTAGCTCATCAGAGACATCGAATAGTAGTTCATATGGACAAACGAATCAAAGAAATGTTGAGACAAATGCTAGAAGATGGGCTCCAAGTGTTAGCCCACAAGTGGATAATAGTTATCAAGCAAGTCCAAGTGAAGACGTATCCAGTCTCTTGAAACAGCTTTATGCCTTGCCTCTTAGCCAACGACATGTGGAATCAGATGGACTTGTCTTTGATCCAGCGCAGATTACAAGAAAAACTACGAATGGTGTCGCAGTGCCACACGGAGACCATTATCACTTTATCCCTTATTCTCAAATGTCTGACTTAGAGCAGAAGATTGCAAGAATGATTTCTGAAAATTATCAAGGAAATCATACTACTGCAGGTGGTAAAGAATTAAAACCAATTCCGACTCCAATCCCTGCTCCAGAGCCTACCCCAATACCAAGTCCACAACCTGTACCAAATCCTCAACCAGCTCCAAGCAATCCAATTGATGGAAAATTGGTAAAACAGGCGATTCGAAAGGTGGTTGATGGTTATGTCTTTGAAGAGAATGGAACTTCGCGTTATATCTCTGCCAAGGAACTTTCAGCAGAAACTGTTGCAGCCATTGATGATAAACTTGCTAAACAAGAAAGTTTGTCTCATAAGTTAGGAGCTAAGAAAATCAATCTTGCATCTGGTGATCAAAAATTTTACAACAAAGTTTATGATTTACTAGCAACAGTTCATCAAGATTTGATTTCCAATAAAGGGCGCCAAGCTGATTTTGACGCTTTGGATAGACTAATGGAACGTCTCAACGAAGAGTCAAGTGATAAAGTCAAGTTAGTTGATGATATCCTTGCTTTTCTAGCGCCGATTCGTCATCCAGAACGTTTAGGAAAACCAAATGCACAAATAGCTTACACAGATGATGAGATTCAAGTAGCCAAGTTGGCAGGCAAGTATACAACAGAAGATGGCTATATCTTTGACCCCCGTGATATCACTAGTGATGAGGGGGATGCCTATGTAACTCCGCATATGAGCCACAGTCATTGGATTAAGAAAGAAAGTTTGTCTGAAGCTGAAAGAGTAGCAGGTCAAGCTTATGCTAAAGAGAAAGGTTTGACACCTCCTTCAACAAATCATCAAAGTTCAGGAAATACTGAGGCTAAGGGAGCAGAAGCGATTTACAATCGAGTAAAAGCAGTTAAGAAGGTACCACTTGACCGTATGCCTTACAATCTCCAACATACTGTGGAAGTTAAAAATGGAAGTTTGATTATACCTCATTATGACCATTACCATAACATCAAATTTGAGTGGTTTGACGAAGGACTTTATGAGGCACCTAAGGGGTATAGTTTAGAAGAGCTATTTGAAACTGTGAAGTATTATGTCGAACATCCAAACGAACGTCCGCATTCAGATAGTGGTTGGGGCAATGCGAGCGACCATGTTCAAAGAAACCACAATAGTCAAGCTGCTAACAACAATCAAACAGAGAAACCAACAGAGGAGAAACCTCAGACAGAAAAAATTGAGGAGGAAAAACCTCGCGAAGAAAAACCGAAAAATGAGAAAGCAGAATCTCCAAAACCAAAAGAACCAGAGGAATCAGAAGAAGAATCACCATCGGAACCAGAGGAACATCAGGTTGAAACTGAAAAGGTTGAAGAAAAACTGAGAGAGGCGGAAGAGTTACTTAAAAAGATTAAGGATCCAATTCTTAAGTCCAATGCCAACGAAACTCTCACAGGATTAAAAAATAACCTGTTATTTGGTTCTCAGGACAACAATACTATTATGGCAGAAGCTGAAAAGCTATTAGTCTTGTTAAAGGAGAGTAAGTAACTATACAACTATTATAGAAGATAAAAAGGGAGCAGAATATGGATTCTGTTCTCTTTTTTATGAAATTGTGTAAAAATTCTTGACATATTTTCTAAATAAAGATAAACTATTTACTAGTTAATTAAATGGTTAAACACTAGTTAAGGAGTTATGGTGAAAAAGAGGACGATTTTAGTATTGATGAGCAGTGTATTGGCTCTGGTATTAGCTGCTTGTGGCCAAAAGGAAAGCCAGTCAGGTAAAGGGATGAAAATTGTGACCAGTTTTTATCCCATCTATGCCATGGTCAAGGAAGTATCTGGTGACTTGAATGATGTTCGAATGATTCAGTCAAGTAGCGGAATTCACTCCTTCGAACCTTCGGCAAATGATATTGCAGCCATCTATGATGCAGATGTCTTTGTTTACCATTCGCATACGCTCGAATCTTGGGCAGGAAGTTTAGATCCCAATCTAAAAAAATCCAAAGTTAAGGTTTTAGAGGCTTCAGAAGGAATGACATTGGACCGTGTTCCTGGTCTAGAAGACGTGGAAGCAGGTGATGGAGTTGATGAAAAAACGCTTTACGATCCTCACACTTGGCTAGATCCTGAAAAAGCTGGCGAAGAAGCTCAGATTATCGCTGATAAACTTTCAGAGGTGGATAGTGAACATAAAGAAACTTATCAAAAAAATGCGCAAGCCTTTATCAAAAAAGCTCAAGAATTGACTAAGAAATTCCAGCCTAAATTTGAAAAAGCGAGTCAGAAAACATTTGTAACCCAGCATACAGCCTTTTCTTATCTAGCGAAGAGGTTTGGACTCAATCAACTTGGAATCGCTGGTATCTCTCCAGAACAAGAACCAAGTCCAAGACAACTAACAGAAATTCAGGAATTTGTTAAAACCTATAAGGTTAAAACGATTTTTACAGAAAGTAATGCTTCTTCGAAAGTAGCTGAAACTCTTGTCAAATCAACAGGTGTAGGTCTTAAAACTCTGAATCCTTTAGAGGCAGACCCACAAAATGACAAGACTTACCTAGAAAACCTAGAAGACAATATGAGTATTTTAGCAGAAGAATTGAAATGAGGAGATTATGAAAATAAATAAGAAGAAACTTGCTGCTGGTGCAGCTGTCGTCCTTTCTTTAAGTCTTTGTATTTATGCATTGAATCAACATCAGACAGGAGAGAATAAAGATACGAATCGTGTATCTTATGTCGATGGAAAACAAGACACTCCAAAAACAGAGACACAAACACCAGAGCAAGTCAGCAAAAAAGAAGATATCCAGGCTGAACAGATTGTTGTGAAAATCACTGATCAAGGTTATGTGACTTCACACGGTGACCATTTCCATTATTATAATGGGAAAGTTCCTTTTGATGCGATTTTCAGTGAAGAACTTCTGATGAAAGATGCCAATTATCAATTGAAAGACGCTGATATTGTCAACGAAGTCAAAGGTGGTTACATTATCAAGGTGGATGGTAAATATTATGTTTACCTTAAGGATGTGGCACATGCGGATAACGTTCGTTCGAAGGACGAAATTGAACGCCAAAAACAAGGTCATACTCACGATGCACCAACATCTAATAGTGCAGTGGCGCTTGCTCAATCTCAAGGTCGCTATACTACTGATGATGGCTACATCTTTAATGCATCTGATATTATAGAGGATACTGGTGATGCTTATATCGTCCCTCACGGAGGACATTACCACTACATTCCAAAGAGTTCCTTGTCTGCTAGTGAATTGGCTGCAGCACAAGCTTACCTCTCTGGAACTAGAAATCAGCCTAGTGTGACTGACTATCGTCCAAGTACAAATGGGACTGGTCAAGCTACCAAGCCTATTCAACAGGCTGAAATACCAAGTAATAAAGCCGAGAGTCTTCAAAGTCTATTACAGCAGCTCTATGCTCTTCCAAGTACTCAACGATATGCTGAATCGGATGGTTTGACTTTTGATCCTGCTAAGATTTTAAGCAGGACACCGAGTGGTGTAGCGATTCCTCATGGAAATCACTATCATTTCATTCCCTATACAAAGCTTTCTGCATTAGAAGAAAAGATTGCGAGAATGATTCCTCTAACTAGTGACAGTGTGAAACCAACACCATTGGAGAATCCAAGCAAACCAGCAGAAAAACCTACTCAGCAAAACCATCATCATGAGAAAGACGGTGATCATGGAAGTCAGGCACATAAGCATGAAGAACATGGACATGACGCTCATCATGATGAAGACCATGATCACGGTTTTGATGCTAATCGTGTCATCAGTGAGGATGAGCAAGGCTTTGTCATGTCACACGGCGATCATAATCATTACTTCTTTAAGAAAGATTTGACAGCAGAGCAAATTAAGGCCGCCCAAGATCATTTGAAAGGTAAGACGCCAGTAACACCAAGTCCAGCACATGATGATGAACAGGATAAAGATAATCATGGGAACCATAGTGATGAGGAGCATAATCATGGTTTTGATGCAGATAGAGTCATAAGTGAGGATAATCAAGGCTTTGTCATCTCACACGGTGACCATAATCATTACTTCTTCAAGAAGGACTTGACAGCGGAGCAAATTAAGGCAGCGCAAGAACACTTGAAAGGTGCAAGTCCAGCAACACCAAGTCCAGCCCATGATGATGAACACGATAACGATAATCATGGCCACAAACATGATGAAGACCATAATCATGGTTTTGATGCCAATCGTGTCATCAGTGAGGATGAGCAAGGTTTTGTCATGTCACACGGTGACCATAATCATTATTTCTTCAAGAAGGACTTGACAGCGGAGCAAATTAAGGCTGCACAGGATCATCTGAAAAGTAAAACGCCAGCAACTCCAAATCCAGCTCATGATGACGATCACGATGAAGATAATCATGGACACCATCATGATGAAGACCATGATCACGGTTTTGATGCCGATCGTGTCATAAGTGAAGATGATCAAGGCTTTGTCATGAGTCATGGTGACCACAATCATTACTTCTTCAAGAAGGATTTGACAGCAGAGCAAATTAAGGCTGCACAAGACCATTTGAAAACACATCATGATGCAGAGCCTGTAAAACCTCTTGCTAAAACGGTAGAGTCTTTCTCAAGAGATGCTAGCGATGAAGAAAAGATTGCTTATATTTCTAAAACATACGGAGTTCCACTTGAAGCGATTAGAATTTCAAACGGCTTCTTTGTTTTTGGAAATCCAGACCAAGCCTACGATCCAACTCATATCCACCCATATGCTGTTCGTAAGGAACATGTGCGACTTCCACTCCAAACTGGCAATCCAGAACTTGATTTCCTAAATGAACTCTATACCACTGCTTTGCGAGATGGTGTGTCTCCGTATAGCTTACAGGTAGAAAATGGTAGTTTTGTGATTCCTCATGGCGACCACAATCACTACATCAAGGTTCAAACTAAGGGCTATGAAGTGGCTTTGAAAAATAAAATTCCAGCTCTTCAATCTAACTACCAACCTGGAGCTTTTGATGAAAAGGCAGTTTTGGCAAAAGTAGATCAACTTCTAGCTGATAGCAGAAGTATCTACAAAGACAAGCCTATCGAACAAAGACAGATTGAGTTGGCTTTGGGTCAATTTACTGAAAACATGAAGAAACTGGCAACTAACTCTACAGCAGGTTATCTTGCAACCCTTGATCTCTTTGATAAGCAATATATCCATATTGATGAAAGTGTCAAACCAGTTGAAACAAGTCCATTAGACAAGAAATATCAAGCCTTGATTGATAAAATCAATACACTAGATACAGATTCTTATGGACTTCCTAAGAAAGACCTTCTGGTTCGACTCCAAGAAGCTAAATTGGCTAAAGATGAGGCTACTTTAGCAGCGGTTGAATCACAACTTCAAGCTCTTCAAGACTTTAATGACCGAACAGGTGTTACAACAGTGGAATACATCAAGTATTTCTACGAACACGTAAATGACGGTCGTTTAAATGATGAACTTCGGAACAAAGTAGCTCAGTTGACTTGGACCTTGTATCAATCTCAATCTTTCCTTAAGGCAGCAGAATTGAACAGACTATTCCCAAGCATCTATCAGGCAAAACAAGAAGTGGAAGAAGCTTTGAAAGCTCAACCAACTACTGCTAAATCGACTCAGACAGTTCTAGATACTGAAAAAGTTGATAACCAAACTGCCAAGACAGCTATTTATGGCTTCTTGAAAGAATTGTACGGAGACTTTATGCCTGAAGAACATGTCAATCATGTTAGCAAGGAAGAAGTAGAAAGCCTCTTGAGCAAGGCAAATCAACTCTTAGAACAAATCCAAGAAGAAGGAATCAGACAATCCTTGGCAGAAGAAGTAGAAAATCTCAAAGCTGCCACAAACAAGGCTGATGCGGACTTGGATGAAGTAAACAGTCAGGTAAAAGATGTCTTGACTCGTATCGCTAGCGCCCTTCAACAAGAAAAGGAAAATGCTGAGCAAGACCCTCAGACACTAGTACTCTATCAAAAACTCTACGATATTCTCATGTCGCTTCACTCTTATTTAGAAAACAACAAGGGTTCTGATGCGGACTTTGATAAGGTAGATGCTTTACTAGATCAACTTTCTGCTAAGAGTAAAGATAAAGCTGCTTTACTTGAATTGACAAAAGCTATTCTAGTCTTGAATCAAGAAATCAAGTCAAAATCAAGCTCAAGTGAAGAAGCAACTCCAACGACAAATGCCGAGTCAAATGGTGAGAACACAAGCTCCGAAACTGAAACATCAGTGGCTGCAGAATCTAACAGTGAAACTGCAAGGGACGAAAACAAACCAAGCAACACAACAGATTCTAAACCTGCTGAATCATCTTCAGAAAAGGAAACAACAGAATCTACAACAAGTACTGGAAATCAAGAAAAACCAGCAGAATAAAAAGAAAGGCGAAGTAGCTGAGCTACCTCGTCTTTTTAGCCTTTATAAGCTACGATACCAATAATGGTATCAACTGCACGTTCCATGGTCTGAAGGCTGACGTATTCAAAACGTCCATGCATATTTTCTCCACCCGCAAAGATATTAGGAGTTGGGATTCCCATAAAGGAAATCTTAGAGCCGTCTGTCCCTCCACGGATTGGTTCGATTATAGGAGTAATCCCCAAATCTTCCATAACGGCTTTGGCAATGGTAATTGGAGTCATATCTTTTTCAATGACTTCTTTCATATTGTAGTACTGGTCTGTCAAGTTTAGGGTGACACGGTCGCTACCAAGTTCTTGATTCATCTTATCAGCGATAGACTGCATCGCTGCTTTACGCGCTTCAAAGGTATCTTTTTCAAAATCACGAATGATGTAGCTTGCACGCGCCTCTTCGACACTACCTGTCACATCCATTAGGTGGTAGAAGCCTTGGTAACCTTCTGTTAACTCAGGTCGGTCATTCTCTGGAAGTTGATTATGAAAATCAATTGCTAACTGAAGGGCGTTGACCATTTGCCCTTTGGCAGTACCAGGGTGGACATTGCGTCCTTGGAAATGCAATTCAGCCCCAGCTGCTGAAAAGGTCTCGTACTGAAGTTCTCCGAGAGGTCCGCCATCTACAGTATAGGCAAAATCTACATCGAAATCTTCTGCATCAAATTTATTGGCACCAACACCAATTTCTTCATCTGGACCAAAGCCAACACGAATCTCACAGTGCTTGATTTCAGGGTGAGCAGTCAGATATTCAATAGCTGTCATAATTTCAGCAATGCCTGACTTGTCATCAGCTCCTAGCAAGGTTGTTCCATCTGTTGTGATGAGTGTTTGTCCTGGATATTTTTCAAGACTCTTAAAGTCAGCTGGATCGAGTTTGAAACCAGAATTTCCTAGTTCAATCATACCACCATCGTAGTTTTCAATTACCTGGGGATTGACTCCTTCGGCATTAAAATCAGCAGTATCCATGTGAGATATAAAGCCAATCTTACGTGTTAAAGATGGATCATTGGCTGGTAAGGTTCCAATTGCAAAACCATTCGGTAGATAGTAAACATTTTGCAGTCCAACACGTTTCATTTCAGGAATTAGAACATTTGTTGCGAAGTCAACCTGACTCTGCGTACTTGGAGTAGTAGTAGAGTGTTCATCAGAGCGCGTGTTGACCTTAACGTAGGTTAAGAAGCGGTCCAAGAGATTTGGATAAGTCATAAAAAACTCCTTTTGAATTCATTTTTTCCATTGTATCATAGAAAGAAGAGAAAAACAAAAGACAGAAGTTAGGGAAATTCTCTAGGTTTGCGTTTACTTATTAATGGATAAATGATAAAATAAACTTGATAAAAATATCACAAGGAAGCGATTATGAAAAAAGCAATTTTAATGATGACTTTCGGTTCGCCAGAAGAGATTACCTTTGAAGGTGTGGCTGATTTTTTCACAAATATTCGTCGTGGAGTGAGACCTCAAGACCACGAGATTCAAACTCTCTATGATAATTATGTACTAATTGGAGGGACGCCTCTGCAAAAAATTACTCGAGAAGAGGTTGCCTTGGTAGAAGGCAGGCTGGGTAATGAATACAGTGTTTATTTTGCTAATAAGTTTTCTAGACCCTTTATTCCAGATGTGATTGGTCAGATGGAAGCAGACGGCATTGAACAGTGTATTTGCTTGATTTTGGAGCCTCATTATTCTTTTTACTCTGTCATGGGTTATGAGAAATTTTTAGAAAGCAAGCAAATTCAATTTTTGGTCATTAAGGACTGGTATCAAGAAGGAGCGCTCTTAAACTATTGGGCAGATGAAATTGCTAAGATTTTAAAAGAAGAAGTAAAGCAGGATAGCTTTAAAGTCATCTTTTCAGCCCATAGTGTGCCCATTTTTGCCTTGGATTTTGGTGACCCCTATATCGACCAAATTTTCGAAAATAGCAAGCTAGTCGCTGAAAAACTAGGTTTGAGTTCTGAGCAATATACTAATACTTGGCAAAGTGAAAGTGATATCGGTATTCCATGGATTAAGCCTGATGTCTTGGAGTATCTTAGAGAGCAGAAAGAACATCCAGACCATTATATTTTTGTTCCTATCAGCTTCATCAGCGAGCATATTGAAGTCTTGTTTGACAACGATGTGGAATGTTATGACTTGTGTCAGGAATTTGGGGTGAACTATCATCGTCCACCAATGCCAAATACAGATTCTCGTTTGATTGATGCCTTGGTTAATACAGTCAGAGCTAATGAACATCAAGAGTTTAAGGAATTTCTCCCAGAAGAAGAAACCTTTGATGAGTTAGTTCCTTCAGATGAGACGAAAAACATTTTGGCCGAATCTCAAGATTTACAAATGCCGGAATTTGTGAAAAAACTGATTGAGAAAAAAGGTCGGGAAAATGTTAAGATGCCTTATCTTATTAAGAAAATGCTTGAAAAAGCAGGTAAGTTACCAAAAGAGTAAAGAAAAAAGGATTTAGCTTTGTGCTAGATCCTTTTAATTGATTATTTTTTCTCAAGAAGGGCTTTGATTTCTTGAAGTACTTCCAACTCAGTTGGACCAGCTGGAGCTTCCTCAGCAGCTTCTTTCTTAGTAAGACTTTGAGCTTTTTCAATACCTTTGATTACAAAGAAGAGAACAGTACCGATAACTAGGAAGTTGATAACAGCGCTCAAGAATTTACCATATGTAACACCATTCCAAGCAAGCTCAGCAATGTTTTGTACTTTCGCAGCTTCCAAGGCTGGATTCAAAATAAGTGGAGTGATGATATCGTTAACAAGTGATGTAACGATTGCACCAAAAGCAGTGGCAATGATCACACCGACAGCAAGGTCAACAACATTACCACGAAGCAAGAATGCTTTAAGATCTTTTAACATTTTCATAATTTCCTTTCAAAAAATTTTTACACTTAATTATATATTAATTAAGAAATTCTTGCAAGCTATATGTTTAAAATTTTTCTTATTTTTTAAAAATAAATACCTTACTAAAAATGTAATTGAGGATAATTATTGAGAATTGTGCAATAACTGTTTCAACACTATTAACCTTATTAATATTATAATTTACAAATTGCCCGATAATATTAGGAAACTGAGTTACAAAGAGAAAAGTTAAAAACAAGTCTAAAAGAAAAGTAGAAAGACGTGCCAGAGTAAATTTCACTAAACGGTTTGGCCAATTCTGCCTATCTTGTTTAAATACGATTGTATCATTTGTAATAAATGCAAACAGGATACCGATACTATTTGCTAGTCCAGTAGCAAGGAGTTCTCTATGAGTTAGTTGATAAATGACTAATCTAGATAGAATGGAGACAAGAGTAGTAGCTATACCAAAAAAAAGATAGGCTAAGAGCTCATTCACGAAGAGACTTTGAATGCGTTTTTTCATGCTTTTAGTATAGCATAAAGCAGGCTATTGTGCTATACTAGTAAGGTTGATTCAAGCAACCCTTGGTGCTTAGCTTCTTTCACCAAGCATATTATACGCGGGAAACCGCCAAAGGAGAAAAGATGAAAAAATTAACCATTCGTGATGTAGCAGATATTGCAATCGTTGCTGCTATCTATGTCGTTTTAACTGTCACACCACCCCTAAATGCCATCAGCTATGGTGCTTATCAGTTTCGTATTTCAGAAATGATGAACTTTATGGCTTTTTACAATCCTAAGTACATCATCGGAGTTACTATCGGTTGTATGATTGCTAATTTCTTTAGCTTCGGACCGCTAGATGTCTTTGTTGGTGGTGGATCAACCTTAGTATTCCTCAGTCTAGGTGTTTGGCTTTTTGCAAAATACAGCAAGGATTATCTTTTTAACGGTTTGATTCGAAAAGATCATTTCTTCTTCTCAATCCTCTTTTCAATTTCTATGTTTACTATCGCTGCCGAGTTGAATATCGTAGCGCAATTACCATTTTTCCTTACTTGGTTTACAACAGGGATTGGTGAATTTGCCTCATTGATTATTGGAGCGATTATTATTGGTAAAATTGGTCGTCGAATCGATTTAACTAAATAGAACCAGAAAAGCTAGGTAGCTATTACCTGGCTTTTTCTTATGGAAAATATCTAAGGAAACTTGACAAGATTTTCTAACTATAGTATACTTTTTAAGTAAGCTGATTTAGCTCAGTTGGCAGAGCGCATCCATGGTAAGGATGAGGTCGCCGGTTCAATCCCGGCAATTAGCATGATATTTACAGGGAAACTCTTGAACACAAGAGTTTTTTTCTTATGCTCGCGAGAAAAAATTCTGACTTTTACATAATAAAAGTCATCCTGCAAAAATTTCTTATTGACAAAACCACTTATTTCTAGTAATATAATAGACGCGATGAGTCGATAGGTAGTCTTCGGACTACTATTGAGCATAAGGAGGTCATAACGCAGGAGCGGACCTTGATGAGTTGTGTGAACCTGCTCATCACATGAAGATGCCTCTTAGTCCCTAGTCTAGCGACTGGGGATTTTTATTTTCCAAAAAATGATGAAAAAGCTTTGCAATTCATGGAAAAAGTAGTATAATACATCTATTATAGAAATTTTTAGAAAATTCCGAAAGAGGTTATTTATGGGATATACAGTTGCTGTAGTCGGCGCGACAGGTGCTGTCGGAGCTCAGATGATAAAAATGTTGGAAGAATCAACACTTCCAATCGATAAAATTCGTTTACTTGCTTCTGCACGTTCAGCAGGCAAGACTTTGAAATTTAAAGATCAAGATATTACGATTGAAGAGACGACTGAAACAGCTTTTGAAGGAGTTGATATTGCACTCTTTTCAGCAGGTGGTTCTACATCAGCTAAGTATGCACCATACGCAGTGAAAGCTGGAGCGGTAGTAGTAGATAATACATCTTACTTCCGTCAAAATCCAGATGTTCCTTTGGTTGTTCCAGAGGTCAATGCTCATGCACTTGATGCTCACAACGGAATCATTGCCTGCCCTAACTGTTCAACAATCCAAATGATGGTAGCTCTCGAGCCAGTTCGCCAAAAATGGGGCTTGGACCGTATCATTGTTTCAACTTACCAAGCAGTTTCAGGTGCTGGTATGGGAGCAATTCTTGAGACACAACGTGAACTTCGTGAAGTCTTGAATGATGGTGTAACCCCACGTGATTTGCATGCGGAAATCTTGCCTTCAGGTGGTGACAAGAAACACTATCCTATCGCCTTCAATGCTCTTCCACAAATTGATGTCTTCACTGACAATGATTACACTTACGAAGAGATGAAGATGACTAAGGAAACTAAGAAAATCATGGAAGATGATAGCATTGCAGTATCTGCAACATGTGTGCGTATTCCAGTCTTATCAGCTCACTCTGAGTCTGTTTACATCGAAACAAAAGAAGTGGCTCCAATCGAAGAAGTGAAAGCAGCTATCGCAGCCTTCCCAGGTGCTGTTCTTGAAGATGATGTGGCTCATCAAATCTATCCGCAAGCCATCAATGCAGTGGGTTCTCGTGATACCTTTGTTGGTCGTATCCGTAAAGACTTGGATGCAGAAAAAGGAATCCACATGTGGGTTGTTTCTGATAACCTGCTCAAAGGTGCTGCTTGGAACTCAGTTCAGATTGCTGAAACCCTTCATGAACGTGACTTGGTTCGTCCAACAGCTGAATTGAAATTTGAATTAAAATAGTCATATCGTTTAGGAGTTCAGATGAACTCCTTCTTTGAAATAGAGAGGTGTTTCTCATGTCTTATCAAGATTTAAAAGAGTGTAAAATCATCACAGCCTTTATTACTCCCTTCCACGAGGATGGTTCCATCAACTTTGATGCCATTCCAGCCTTGATTGAGCATCTGTTGGCGCATCATACGGATGGAATTCTTCTCGCAGGTACCACTGCTGAGAGTCCAACCTTGACCCACGATGAAGAGTTGGAGCTCTTTGCGGCTGTACAAAAAGTTGTCAATGGACGTGTTCCTTTGATTGCGGGTGTGGGTACCAATGATACGCGTGACTCTATTGAGTTTGTCAAAGAAGTCGCGGAATTTGGTGGTTTTGCTGCTGGGCTTGCTATTGTACCTTACTACAACAAACCTTCTCAAGAAGGAATGTATCAGCACTTTAAGGCGATTGCGGATGCTTCTGACTTACCTATTATTATCTATAATATTCCAGGTCGTGTGGTTGTCGAGTTGACTCCAGAAACCATGCTTCGCTTGGCTGATCATCCAAATATTATTGGTGTCAAAGAATGTACTAGCTTGGCTAATATGGCTTACTTGATTGAGCACAAACCAGAAGAGTTCTTAGTGTATACTGGTGAAGATGGAGATGCTTTCCATGCCATGAACCTTGGTGCAGATGGGGTTATTTCTGTTGCCTCCCATACAAATGGGGATGAAATGCACGAGATGTTTATGGCCATTGAAGAAAGCGATATGAAGAAAGCCGCAGCAATTCAGCGTAAGTTCATTCCTAAAGTTAATGCTCTCTTCTCTTATCCAAGTCCTGCTCCTGTCAAGGCCGTTCTCAACTATATGGGATTTGAAGCTGGTCCAACTCGTCTACCTCTTGTTCCAGCACCAGAAGAAGATGCCAAACGCATTATCAAGGTTGTTGTAGATGGCGACTACGAAGCAACTAAGGCAACTGTAACAGGTGTCTTAAGACCAGATTACTAATAAAGACAATAAAATCCATGACCGAATGAACGATCATGGATTTCTTATTTTCCTAAACAGAATTGGCTAAAGAGTTGGGTAATGAGTTCATCAGGAGCAGCATCCCCAGTGATTTCTCCGAGGATTTCCCAAGTACGAGTCAAGTCAACTTGAAGCAAGTCAACTGGCATCCCCAGTTCCAGACCTTCATTAACAGCTTGAAGGCTTTCAACAGCCTTTTCAATTAAGGAAATGTGACGTGCGTTAGACAAGTAAGTAGCGTCTTGCTCAACAAAACCAGCATTTTCAAAGAAGAGGTTGTTGATTCTCTCTTCGATTTTATCGATGTTTTGATTTTTAAGAACTGAAATACGAATAACGTCTTCAGGCAGTTTCGAAGTTTCAATCGTTTCTGGTAGGTCGGTTTTATTTAGAAGTATAATTCGGTTGGTATCCTGACTGATTTCTAAGAGTTGTCTGTCTTGAACAGTCAGTGGTTCACTAGCGTTTAGCACTAGTAGAACTAGGTCAGCTTCCTTGAGGGCTTTTTTCGAACGCTCAACACCGATTTGTTCAACGATATCATCCGTTTCACGGATACCAGCTGTGTCAATCAATTTTAGAGGAACACCGTTGATGTTGACGTATTCTTCAATGACATCACGTGTCGTACCAGCAATATCTGTGACGATAGCCTTGTCCTCACGCAAGAGGTTGTTGAGAAGGCTTGATTTCCCAACGTTGGGGCGTCCGATGATAGCTGTTGAAATTCCCTCACGGAGGATTTTGCCGCGACGGGCTGTCCTAAGGAGATTAGTTAGCAATTGCTCAAACTCCATAGTCTTCTCACGGACAACAGCAGTAGTGGCTTCCTCAACATCGTCGTACTCAGGATAATCAATATTGACCTCGACTTGGGCAAGTGTATTGAGGATTTCTTGACGGGTATTATTGATAAGATCAGAAAGGGAACCATCAAGTTGTTTGACCGCAATGTTCATGGCCTTGTCTGTCTTGGCACGGATGATATCCATCACTGCCTCGGCCTGTGTCAAGTCTACACGACCGTTTAAAAAGGCACGTTTAGTAAATTCACCAGGTTCAGCCAATCGAGCTCCTTCACGGATAGCTAGCTGGAGAATCTCATTGGTCACTGCAATCCCACCGTGGGTGTTAATCTCGATAATATCTTCACGAGTGAAGGTTTTTGGAGATTTCATGGCTCCCACCATGACCTCGTCCATGACTTTACCAGTCAGAGGATCAACAATGTGACCGTAGTTGAGAGTGTGGCTGGCAACCTTGTTCAAGTCTTTTCCTTTAAAAATCTTTTGCGCAATAGCAAAACTTTCTGTTCCGCTCAGACGGACAATACCAATAGCCCCTTCGCCTAGTGGAGTAGAGATAGCAGCGATGGTATCAAATTCACGTGTAATCATAATGTTTCCTTTAATTAATAGCTCTTTTCTTGGAAAGTTTTCCAAGTCTCTTTTCAAATTGTAACAAATTTGGACTATTTCTTCAATGGATGCTACTTGGAGATTGAAAAAGCCTAAGCATTTCTGCTTAAGCTAGCTTATTTGGTGCGCATTTCCCCTTGTGGGAAGTAAGTCCCTTCTGGCATGTCGTTGATGATGACATGGACAGCAGATTGAGGTGCTCCAGTGTTGCGAACAACAGCTTCCGTTACTTCCTTAGCAAGAGCCTTCTTTTGTTCGAGCGTGCGTCCTTCAAATAAATCGATGCGTACAAATGGCATAATAGCTTCCTCCACTAGTTTTTGATTTCTTCTATTTTACCACATTTTGCCGTTTAAAGCTTAAGAAAATTATGATATACTAGAATGTAGCAAAAATTTAGAAATGGACGTGAAGCAAGAAACATGGCACAGTTGTATTATCGTTATGGGACCATGAACTCTGGTAAGACGATTGAGATTCTCAAGGTGGCCTATAACTATGAGGAGCAAGGAAAAGGTGTTGTGATTATGACCTCAGCTCTTGATACTCGTGACGGTGTTGGCTATGTGTCGAGTCGTATTGGCATGAAACGCCCTGCCATTGCGATTGAGGAAACAACTGATATCTTCGGCTATATCCGAGACTTATCAGAAAAACCTTACTGTGTTTTGGTCGATGAAGCCCAGTTTCTCAAACGTCATCATGTTTATGACCTAGCTCGTGTTGTGGACGAGTTAGATATACCCGTCATGGCTTTTGGTTTGAAAAATGATTTTCGCAATGAACTGTTCGAAGGTTCCAAGTATCTCTTGCTCTTAGCAGACAAGATTGACGAAATCAAGACCATTTGCCAGTATTGTAAGAAAAAGGCGACTATGGTTTTGCGAACACAGGATGGACTGCCCGTTTATGATGGTGAGCAGATTCAGATTGGTGGCAATGAAACCTATATCTCGGTTTGTCGTAAACATTATTTTGCCCCTGAAATCAATAAGGAGAATGAAGAAAAATGAACATCTATGATCAACTACAAGCTGTAGAAGACCGTTATGAAGAATTAGGAGAGTTGCTCAGTGACCCAGATGTGGTTTCGGACACCAAGCGTTTCATGGAGCTCTCAAAAGAAGAGGCTTCAAGCCGTGATACAGTGACGGCTTACCGAGAATACAAACAAGTCCTTCAAAACATCGTTGACGCTGAAGAAATGATTAAGGAATCAGGTGGAGATGCTGACTTGGAAGAAATGGCCAAGCAAGAACTCAAAGATGCCAAGGCTGAAAAGGAAGAATACGAAGAAAAACTGAAAATCTTGCTCCTTCCTAAAGATCCAAACGATGACAAGAATATCATCCTTGAAATCCGTGGAGCAGCTGGTGGAGATGAAGCAGCACTTTTCGCTGGGGATTTGCTAACCATGTACCAAAAGTATGCAGAAGCCCAAGGATGGCGCTTTGAAGTTATGGAAGCTTCTATGAACGGTGTCGGCGGTTTTAAAGAAGTGGTTGCCATGGTTTCGGGTCAATCTGTATACTCTAAACTCAAGTATGAATCAGGTGCCCACCGTGTGCAACGGGTCCCTGTGACAGAAAGCCAAGGTCGCGTACATACTTCGACAGCGACAGTTCTTGTCATGCCTGAAGTCGAAGAAGTAGAATACGATATTGATCCAAAAGACCTTCGTGTCGACATCTATCACGCCTCTGGTGCTGGTGGACAGAATGTCAATAAGGTTGCGACTGCCGTTCGTATCGTTCACTTGCCAACCAATATCAAGGTTGAGATGCAGGAAGAACGTACCCAGCAGAAAAACCGTGAGAAGGCCATGAAAATCATCCGTGCGCGTGTTGCTGACCACTTTGCACAAATTGCTCAGGATGAACAAGACGCTGAGCGTAAGTCAACAATCGGTACTGGTGACCGTTCAGAACGGATTCGTACTTATAACTTCCCACAAAACCGTGTCACAGACCACCGTATCGGCTTGACCCTCCAAAAACTAGATACCATTCTGTCTGGTAAATTGGACGAAGTTGTGGATGCCTTGGTGCTCTATGACCAAACACAAAAATTAGAAGAATTAAACCAATAATGAAATTAGCTCAATTATTTTCAGATTTTGAAGAAGAGTTGATAAGACAAGGAGAGGAAGCTGAAAGCCTCTCTTTTGTCTATCGTAGCCTGAAAAATCTATCTTTTACGGACTTTGTTTTTGCCCTCCAGCAGGAAGTGACGGAAGAGGAAGAAGTATTTGTAAAAAGAATTTTCCAACAGTTAGTAGATCATAAACCGGCACAGTATATCATTGGACAGGCAGATTTTTATGGAATGCAGTTAAATGTTGATGAGCGAGTATTGATCCCTCGTCCAGAAACAGAGGAGTTGGTGGAGCTTATCCTGGCTGAAAATCCTGAGACGAATCTTTCAGTTCTGGATATTGGAACAGGTAGTGGAGCTATTGCTCTCGTCTTAGCAAAAAATAGACCAGATTGGTCAGTGACAGCAGCAGATATTTCTCAAGATGCTTTAGATGTAGCCAGCGAAAATGTTAAAAATCAAAATCTTCAAATATTTTTTAAAAAATCTGACTGTTTTACAGAAATTTCTGAAAAATATGATATAATTGTTTCCAATCCACCCTATATCTCTCGTGAAGATGAGTCAGAGGTCGGCTTGAATGTCTTGCATTCGGAGCCTCATCTAGCTCTCTTTGCAGACGAGGATGGCCTAGCTATTTACCGTAGAATTGCGGAAGATGCAAAAGACTATCTCAAAGATGGTGGTAAGATTTACCTTGAAATTGGATACAAGCAAGGTCAAAGTGTTCCTGAACTTTTTAGGAAGCATTTTCCTGAAAAACGTGTAAGAACACTTAAGGACCAATTTGGTCAAGATAGGATGGTCGTGGTTGATGATGGGCAGGATTAAACAAGAGTTGGAAAATGGTGGAGCTGTTGTTCTGCCTACAGAGACAGTTTACGGTCTTTTTGCTAAGGCCTTAGATGAAAAAGCAGTTGACCATGTTTACCAGCTCAAACGTCGTCCAAGAGACAAGGCGCTTAATCTCAATATCGCCTCTCTAGAGGACATCTTGCATTTTTCTAAGAATCAGCCAACTTATCTTCAAAAACTTGTAGAGACCTTTTTACCAGGTCCCTTAACCATCATTCTAGAAGCCAATGACCGAGTTCCCTATTGGGTCAATTCTGGTCTTGCAACTGTTGGATTTCGGATGCCTAGTCATCCCATTACCCTTGATTTGATTCGAGAGACAGGTCCCTTGATTGGGCCGTCTGCCAATATTTCAGGTCAGGCAAGTGGAGTGACCTTTGCTCAAATTCTAGAGGATTTTGACCAAGAGGTTCTGGGGCTGGAAGACGATGCTTTTCTAACGGGACAGGATTCAACTATTTTGGATTTGTCTGGAGACAAGGTGAAAATCTTACGCCAAGGGGCCATTAAGCGAGAAGATATTCTTGCTCAGTTGCCAGAGATTTCTTTTGAGGAGGAATGAGATGCTAAGAGACTTAAGAGAAACTGATGTGAAAGCTATATGTGACATTAACCAAGAAGTTTTGGACTATTCTTTTAGTCAAGAGGAAACGGCTGGTCAATTAGCTAGACTATCTCAGGATTCCCATCATTTCCTTCTTGGCTATGAGGATGCAGCTAGTCATGTCTTACGTGGATATGTCCACGCTGAGGTCTATGAATCACTTTATTCTAAAGCAGGATTTAATATTTTAGCTTTAGCAGTTTCACCTCAAGCACAAGGGCAAGGTATTGGTAAAAGCTTATTACAAGGGTTGGAAGAAGAAGCAAAAAGACGTGGTTATGGGTTTATCCGCTTAAACTCTGCCGATCATCGTCTGGGTGCTCATGCATTTTATGAAAAAGTTGGTTATACTTGTGATAAAGTGCAGAAACGGTTTATTCGCATCTTTTAGTTTATTTTCTTAGACTAAAGGACCTGTCACACTATAAAGGAGAAGACCTATGATTTTTGACAAAGATGATTTTAAAGCCTATGATGCTGATCTCTGGAATGCTATTGCCAAAGAAGAGGAACGCCAACAAAACAATATCGAGTTGATTGCTTCGGAAAACGTAGTTTCCAAGGCTGTTATGGCAGCTCAAGGGTCTATCTTGACGAATAAATACGCCGAAGGCTACCCAGGACGCCGTTATTATGGTGGAACAGATGTAGTAGACGTGGTGGAATCTCTAGCTATTGAACGCGCAAAAGAAATTTTCGGTGCAAAATTTGCCAATGTCCAACCACACTCAGGAAGCCAAGCCAACTGTGCGGCATACATGGCCTTGATTGAGCCAGGTGATACGGTTATGGGAATGGATTTGGCTGCAGGTGGACACTTGACCCATGGGGCTCCTGTTAGCTTCTCAGGTCAAACTTACAACTTTGTTTCTTATAGTGTGAATCCTGAGACCGAACTCTTGGACTTTGATGCAATCTTAAAACAAGCCCAAGAAGTAAAACCTAAACTAATCGTAGCAGGTGCTTCAGCCTATTCTCAAATTATCGACTTTTCAAAATTCCGTGAAATTGCTGATGCTGTTGGGGCTAAACTCATGGTAGATATGGCTCATATTGCTGGTTTGGTTGCAGCTGGTCTTCACCCAAGTCCAGTGCCATACGCTCATATCACAACAACAACAACCCACAAAACCCTTCGTGGACCTCGTGGTGGTTTGATTTTGACCAATGATGAAGACCTAGCTAAGAAGATCAATTCAGCTATTTTCCCTGGTATTCAGGGGGGTCCTTTGGAACATGTTGTTGCTGCTAAGGCAGTTTCCTTCAAAGAAGTTTTGGATCCAGCCTTCAAGGAATACGCTGCTAATGTCATCAAGAACAGCAAGACCATGGCAGATGTCTTCTTGCAAGACCCTGATTTTCGTATCATTTCTGGAGGGACTGAAAACCACCTCTTCCTAGTGGATGTGACTAAGGTTGTAGAAAACGGAAAAGTTGCTCAAAACTTGCTGGATGAAGTCAATATTACCCTAAATAAAAACTCAATCCCTTACGAAAGCTTGTCACCATTCAAGACAAGTGGGATTCGTATCGGAGCAGCAGCCATTACTGCACGTGGATTTGGTGAAGAAGAAAGTCGCAAAGTGGCTGAACTCATCATTAAAACCCTCAAGAATGCAGAAAATGAGGCTGTCTTAGAAGAAGTGAGAAGTGCAGTCAAAGAATTGACAGATGCCTTCCCATTATACGAGGACTAAAACTTTTATGGACATTTATATTAAGAAAGCCATTATCCATCAGTTCAGTCCGGATGATACCGAGCTGTTTCTAGCGGATAAGTTTCTCAATATCACTCCAAAAATCGAAGAATATCTGCGTAAAAAAATTGAACGTGTATATTCAGATGAAGCCAAGACTGGGATTTTCGAAGAAGAAAATCCCTTCTTCAATCACATCACAGACGATTTGTTGGAGACATCAGTAACGCTGGCTAATCTCTGGAAAGAGGAGTTCGGCATTTCAGAAAATCTCAAGACCAATGACTTGATTTTTGTGCAATTTTCTAAAGAAGGTGTAGAACATTTTGCTTTCTTACGAATTGCCCTGCGGGAGACCTTGACCCACCTCGGTGGAGAAGTTGATAATCCAATCAAGCTGACTCAGAATAACCTGCCTGGATTTGGAACGGGTGCTGACGAAGCCTTGGTGGTTAATCTTCAAAGTCGCAAGTACCATCTGATTGAAAAACGAATCAAGTACAATGGGACTTTTTTGAACTATTTTTCAGATAATCTTCTTGCTGTCGCTCCTAAGATTTCTCCTAAGAAATCTATCAAAGAACTGGAAAAAACGGCCCAGCGCATTGCTGAGACTTTTAACACAGATGATTTTCAATTTCAATCTAAGGTCAAATCAGCGATTTTCAATAATCTGGAAGAAAGCAATGAATTATCGCCTGAGAAATTGGCTAACGACCTTTTTGATAATAATCTGACTGCTCGTTTGAGCTTTATTGACCAAGTCAAAGAAGCTGTTCCAGAGCCTGTTCAATTTGATGAAATTGATGCCAGTCGCCAATTAAAGAAATTTGAAAACCAAAAACTTTCCTTGTCAAATGGAATTGAGCTCATCGTTCCCAATAACGTCTATCAAGACGCAGAATCGGTCGAGTTTATCCAAAACGACAATGGAACCTACTCTATCTTAATCAAAAATATCGAGGATATTCAAAGTAAATAATGTTTAAACGAATTCGAAGAGTGCTTGTGCTAGCAGTCTTCCTTTTTGCTGGCTATAAAGCTTACCGTGTTCATCAAGATGTCAAGCAAGTCATGACCTATCAACCCATGGTGCGAGAAATCTTGAGTGAAAGAGACACCCCAGCAAACGAAGAGCTTGTGCTCGCTATGATTTATACCGAAACAAAAGGAAAAGAAGGCGATGTTATGCAGTCTAGTGAGTCTGCTAGTGGCGCTACCAATACCATCAATGATAATGCCTCTAGCATTCGGCAAGGCGTTCAAACTCTGACAGACAATCTCTATCTGGCCCAAAAGAAGGGTGTTGATGTCTGGACGGCTGTTCAAGCCTATAATTTTGGACCTGCCTATATCGATTTTATCGCCCAAAATGGTAAGGAAAACACCTTGGCTCTGGCCAAACAGTACTCTCGTGAGACTGTTGCTCCCTTGCTTGGTAATTCCACTGGAAAGACTTATAGTTATATTCACCCTATTTCCATTTTTCACGGTGCCGAACTCTATGTAAATGGAGGAAACTATTACTATTCTAGACAGGTGCAACTCAACCTTTACATCATCAAATGTTTCACTCTCTTTTCGACATCTGGCTAGTCCAGGTGTTTTTATTATAAGTTTTCTTTAAGATAGATATATTACTCTAGAAAGGTAAAGGAGGAAATTCCCTATGAGAAAGAAACTCTTTCTGACTAGTGCTGCGGTCTTGTGGGCAGTAACAGCTATGAATAGCGTCCATGCAGCAACAGATGTTCAAAAAGTTATCGATGAAACCTATGTCCAACCTGAATATGTCCTAGGTTCTTCATTGTCTGAAGACCAAAAAAATCAAACCCTTAAAAAACTAGGCTACAATGCCTCAACAGACACCAAAGAACTCAAGACTATGACGCCTGATGTCTATTCTAAGATTATGAATGTTGCCAATGACTCAAGTTTACAGTTGTATTCATCAGCCAAGATTCAAAAACTAGGTGACAAGTCGCCCCTTGAGGTCAAGATTGAAACACCAGAAAACATCACTAAGGTGACGCAGGATATGTACCGCAATGCGGCCGTAACTTTGGGTGTGGAACACGCCAAAATCACTGTAGCAGCACCTATTCCAGTTACAGGTGAGAGTGCCTTAGCCGGGATTTACTATTCGCTGGAAGCTAATGGAGCCAAGGTGCCACAAGCCAACAAAGAGTTGGCTCAAGAAGAGCTAAAGGCTTTGTCAGATATCAATGCTGAAAACAAGGACAAGTCAGGCTATGATGCTAATAAATTAAACGTTGCCCTAGCCGATATCAAGTCAGGACTCGCCAAAGCTAAAGAAAGCAAGGGAAATCTGACAGAGGAAGATGTCCGTAAAATTGTTGAAGATACCTTAAAAAATTACAAACTTGATCAGGTTATAACAGGAAACCAGATCAATATCATCATCAATTTTGCTTTGAATCTCTCAAAGAGTGATATCCTCAGCAATGCAGACTTCACTAAAACCCTAAATGACCTTAAACAAAGCATTGTTTCACAAGCTGGCGACAGTTTTAAAAATATCAACCTTAACTTTGATGCTGATAAGGCGCTAGAGGACGGCGGTAATTTCCTAAGCTCCCTCTGGCAAGCCATTGTCAACTTCTTCAAGAGTTTTGGTTCTTAAGAAATTTCATGGTATAATAGATGGTAACCGTAACGTTGCCGTCTTTTTTGTCGGCCAATAGAAAGAGAAGAGAATGTTAAAGAAAAATGATATTGTAGAAGTTGAAATTGTTGACTTGACCCATGAAGGTGCAGGAGTTGCCAAGGTAGATGGTTTGGTCTTTTTTGTAGAGAATGCTTTACCAAGTGAAAAAATCCTCATGCGTGTCCTCAAGGTCAATAAAAAGATTGGTTTTGGTAAAGTTGAAGAATACCTTGTCCAATCACCACACCGTAATCAAGATCTAGATTTGGATTACCTGCGTTCAGGAATTGCGGATTTGGGTCATTTTGCCTATCCAGAACAGCTCAAGTTTAAAACCAAGCAAGTTAAGGACAGTCTCTACAAGATTGCAGGAATTGCTGATGTAGAGGTTGCTGAAACTTTGGGTATGGAAAATCCAGTCAAGTACCGTAACAAGGCACAGGTCCCTGTTCGTCGAGTGAATGGTGTCTTGGAAACTGGCTTTTTCCGTAAGAATTCGCATGACCTCATGCCTCTAGAAGATTTCTTTATCCAAGATCCTGTCATTGACCAAGTTGTGGTAGTTCTTCGAGATTTACTTCGTCGTTTTGATTTGAAACCTTATGATGAAAAGGAACAAGCTGGCTTGATTCGTAATCTTGTGGTACGTAGAGGTCACTACTCAGGACAAATCATGGTCATTTTGGTGACAACTCGTCCGAAGATTTTCCGAGTGGAGCAATTGATTGAACAACTAATCAAGCAGTTCCCAGAGATTGTTTCTGTCATGCAAAATATCAACGACCAGAACACCAATGCGATTTTTGGTAAGGAATGGCGCACCTTTTATGGACAAGACTTTATCACTGACCAGATGTTGGGAAATGACTACCAAATCGCTGGACCAGCTTTTTACCAGGTCAATACTGAAATGGCTGAAAAGCTCTATCAAACAGCCATTGACTTTGCAGAGTTAAGAGAAGATGATGTGGTTATTGATGCCTATTCTGGTATCGGAACGATTGGCCTCTCTGTTGCCAAACATGTCAAAGAAGTTTATGGTGTTGAAGTTATTCCAGAAGCAGTTGAGAATAGCAAGAAGAATGCCCAACTGAACAATATTTCAAACGCCCACTATGTCTGTGATACAGCTGAAAATGCTATGAAGAATTGGCTCAAGGAAGGAATTCAACCAACCGTTATCTTGGTTGATCCTCCACGCAAGGGCTTAACCGAAAGCTTTATCAAGGCAAGTAGTCAAACAGGAGCAGACCGCATCGCTTATATCTCATGTAATGTCGCAACCATGGCGCGTGATATCAAACTCTACCAAGAATTGGGCTATGAATTGAAGAAAGTACAGCCAGTGGACTTGTTTCCTCAAACGCATCACGTGGAGTGTGTAGTGTTGCTACAAAGAAAAAAAGGGTGAAAATCCTTGATTTCAAGCTATTTCACAAGCATTTTGTCTTTGTAGATAAAGGCAATTTTGACATCAAAAAAATCCTAAAAAGGCACATAGATGTAAATGTATTTGTAGATATCGTTTGCGTATCGGAAAAATGAATACAACAATAAATATTTATCTAAGGAGAGAACAATATTCAATTGTTCTCCTTTTTATTATAGCTTGAAGCCATAATAAGAAGCAGCGCACCAAAATTGGTGCGTTATGCTTTTTTATGCTATAATGGAATTATAAAAATAAAGGAGTTTGCTATGATTGGAAAGAACATAAAATCCTTACGTAAAACACATGACTTAACCCAACCCGAATTTGCACGGATTGTAGGTATTTCACGTAATAGTCTGAGTCGATATGAAAATGGAACGAGTTCAGTTTCTACGGAACTAATAGACATCATTTGCCAGAAGTTTAATGTATCTTATGTCGATATTGTAGGAGAAGATAAAATGCTCAATCCTGTTGAAGATTATGAATTAACTTTAAAAATTGAAATTGTGAAAGAAAGAGGTGCGAATCTATTATCTCGACTCTATCGTTATCAAGATAATCGGGGAATTAGCATTGATGATGAATCTAATCCTTGGATTTTAATGAGTGATGATCTATCTGATTTGATTCATACGAATATCTATCTAGTAGAAACTTTTGATGAAATAGAGAGATATAGCGGCTATTTGGATGGAATTGAACGTATGTTAGAGATATCTGAAAAACGGATGGCAGTCTAATGGAAATCCAAGATTATACTGACAGTGCATTCAAACATGCTTTAGCTCGGAACGTTCGCTCACTGACAAGAGGAAAAAAGTCCAGTAAGCAACCTATAGCAATTTTGCTTGGAGGGCAAAGTGGTGCTGGTAAGACTACAATTCATCGTATTAAACAGAAAGAATTTCAAGGAAATATTGTTATCATAGATGGTGATAGTTTTCGTTCTCAGCATCCACACTATTTAGAACTACAGCAAGAATATGGCAAAGATAGTGTTGAATACACCAAATATTTTGCGGAGAAAATGGTAGAGTCTTTAGTAACAGAATTGAGTCATTTGGGATATAATCTTTTGATTGAGGGAACTTTACGAACAATTGATGTTCCAAAGAAAACAGCACAACTCTTGAAAAATAAGGGATATGAAGTACAATTAGACTTGATTGTGACAAAGCCTAAGCTGTCCTATCTGAGCACTCTTATCCGATACGAAGAACTGTACGCTATTAATCCAAATCAAGCACGCGCAACTCCAAAAGAACATCATGATTTCATTGTAAATCATATAGTTGATAATACACGACAATTGGAAGAACTAGCTATCTTTGAAAGA
>NZ_JAJNSA010000129.1:0-6121 GCF_027497875.1 Streptococcus sp. SM3
AAGCTTCTCTAAGCTATATCCTTGTTTTCTAAGTTCATAGATCTGAACTTTATCTTCATAACTCAATTTCATAATAAAACACCCCAAAAGTTAGATTTTTTCTGTCTAACTTTTGGGGTGCAGTTCAATTTAGGATAGCTTCTTGGTTCTTAGATTTGTTCAGCGATGACCTTTTCAGCTAGATTCATAGCGTGGTCAGATACACGAGTATAGTGGGAAATGATGTCGATAAAGTTGACCCCAGCTTGTGTTGAACACTCGCCCTTGTTGAGGCGTTTGATGTGGGTCTTTCTGAGAACACGTTCCATATTGTTGATTTCTTTATGGCGTTCAATCAGACTTTGAGCTTTTTCAATATCATTGTTTTCCACGCTGTCAAGGGCATCTTTGATAAAACCAGTGGTCTTTTGATAGATATCAGCTAATTCCTGTAAAGCAGCTTCAGAGAACTCAACGTTTTTACGTTGAAGGTAGTCAGTCAGGTTGATTAGCGCTTCTGCGTGGTCCCCAATCCGTTCCAAATCGCGGGATGAATCCAGGATGTTGGTCAGCACTTCACTTTCTTTCTTGCTAAGGGCTTCACTTGAAAGAGTAATAAGGTAACGAGTCAATTTTTCATCAATGGTATTGATGGCTTCCTCTGTCTTGTGTCCTTTTTCAGCAACCTTTTCATTAAGGTCAATGATGTAGTTGTATGAAAGGTCAAAGGCTTTGGAAGCATAATTTCCCAAGTGAAGGAGTTCTTTCTTTGCATTTCCGAGAGCGATTGATGGAGCTTGTTTAATCAAATGCTCATCGAGATAAAGTGGCTCGTACTTGACAACTTCATCTTCACCAGGGATAAGCTTGGTTACAAAGTAGGCCAAGGCTCCGATGAATGGAAATTGTACAATGGTGTTACTTACGTTAAAGGCACCGTGAGAGAAGGCAATGGTCATCTCAGGTGAGAGGTGAAGGAGTGCCTGGAAGTACTCAATCATAGATGTAAATGGACCTAATAAGATTAAGCAAAGGATAGTTCCTAATACGTTAAAGGTGACGTGGGTTGCAGCAACGCGTTTCGCAGAGATATTGGCTCCAGCTGCCGCGATGATAACGGTTAGGGTTGTCCCGATATTATCCCCGAAGAGAACAGGTAGAGAACCTTTAAGGTCAAGGAATCCACCTGCATAGAGACCTTGCAAAATCCCGATTGTCGCAGAAGAAGCTTGAATGAGGACGGTAATCACTGCACCGGCAAAAACTCCTAATACAGGATTTTGTCCCAAGGTTACCATATATTCCTTGAATTGTGGTAAATCTTTAAGAGGACTCATACCGGCACTGATGAGGTTGAGAGCATAGAAGATTCCCCCTACACCAAACAAGATACGCCCGATATTGTTTGCTGTTCTGTTTTTGGTAAAGAAGAGGAACATGGTTCCAAGGAAAATCAAGGGTAAAGCATACTCACCAAGCTTGAAACCGATGATAAAGGAAGTAACTGTGGTTCCGATGTTGGCTCCCATGATAATTCCGATAGCCTGTCTAAGAGTTAGAAGACTAGCGCTGACCAGTCCAACCGTGATAACTGTGACCCCTGTACTTGACTGAATCAGGGCAGTCACGACAATCCCTACTAGAACACCTAAAAAGGGATTGCTAGTATACTTATCAATGTAAAAACGAAGGCGATCTCCAGCAGCTTGTTGCAAACCGTCTCCCATGGTCTTGATACTATATAAGAATAGTCCCAGACCACCTAAAAAGTGAAATAAAATTTCCTGCCAATTAATGGACATTTCTTTTTCCTCCGAAAAATAATAACGGAATTTCTCCTATTCTATTTTAAAGGATAAAAGTAAATCTAACAAGTGTTAAGCTAAGATTTTAGAAAGAAAATTCGTTAGAATGGACCTTGATTATATTAATTTTACCAATTTCTAACCTAGATATAGGTATTTCCTTTTATATATTGACATTTAAAAGAAATATTTTAAAATGAGGGAGGAATTATCTTGGTCCCTGTGATTGGGATAAAAATTTTATAAAGAAAGTTAAGCGCTTTCTTTTATGCAACAAAATCAATCTTTTAGGAGAAGAAAATGAAGAATCCATTTTTTGAAAGACGTTGTCGTTATAGTATTCGTAAGTTATCAGTAGGAGCCTGCTCGCTAATGATTGGTGCTGTTTTATTTGCTGGTCCAGCCTTGGCTGAAGAAACTGCAGTTCCTGAAAATAGCGGAGCCAATACAGAGCTTGTTTCAGGAAAGAGTGAGCATCCAACTAATGAAACTGACAAGCAGCATGAAGGAGAACATGCTAGAGAAAATAAGCCAGAAAAAGCAGAAGGAGTAGCGACAGCATCTGAAACTGCTTCGCCAGCAAGCAATGAAGCTGCAACTACTGAAACCGCAGAGGCAGCTAGCGCAGCTAAACCAGAGGAAAAAGCAAGTGAGGTGGCTGCAGAAACACCATCTGCAGAAGCAAAACCTAAGTCTGACAAGGAAATAGAATCAAAGCCTGAAGCAACTAGCCAAGGGGATGAGTCTAAGCCAGTAGCAGAAGCTAATAAGACTGAGAAAGAAGTCCAGCCAGATGTCCCTAAAAATACAGAAAGAACATTAAAACCAAAGGAAATCAAATTTAATTCTTGGGATGAATTGTTGAAATGGGAACCGGGTGCGCGTGAGGATGATTCCATCAATCGTTCCTCAGTTGAACTAGCCAAGCGCCATAGAGGCCAGTTGGTGAACGAAAAAGCAAGCAGAAGAGCCAAGGTTCAGGCGCTAGCAAATACCAACTCAAAGGCTAAAGATCACGCTTCTGTTGGTGGAGAAGAATTCAAAGCCTACGCCTTTGACTACTGGCAATACTTGGATTCAATGGTCTTCTGGGAAGGTCTCGTTCCAACTCCTGACGTTATTGATGCAGGTCACCGTAACGGGGTTCCTGTATATGGTACACTCTTCTTCAACTGGTCTAATAGTATTGCAGACCAAGAAAAATTCGCTGAAGCTTTGAAGCAAGACCCAGATGGTAGCTTCCCAATCGCCCGTAAATTGGTAGACATGGCCAAGTATTATGGTTATGATGGCTATTTCATTAACCAAGAAACAACTGGAGATTTGGTTGAACCTCTTGGAGAAAAGATGCGCCAGTTTATGCTCTATACAAAAGAATATGCGGCAAAAGTCAACCATCCAATCAAGTATGCTTGGTACGATGCCATGACCTATAAATATGGTCGTTACCACGAAGATGGTCTAGGTGATTACAACTACCAGTTCATGCAAAAAGAAGGTGACAAGGTCCCTGCGGATCAATTCTTTGCCAATTTCAACTGGAATAAGGAAAAGAATGACCACTCTGTAGAAATGGCAAAATGGCTGGAACGTAGCCAATATGATGTCTTTGCAGGATTGGAATTGCAACAAGGTGGTTCTTATAAGACAAAAGTTAAATGGGATGCCCTCTTAGATGAAAAAGGCAAGTTACGTTTGTCACTTGGACTCTTTGCACCAGATACAATTACCAGTCTAGGAAAAACAGGTGAAGACTACCACAAAAACGAAGATATCTTCTTCACAGGTTACCAAGGAGATCCGACAGCTCAAAAACCAGCGGATAAAGAGTGGTATGGGATTGCTAATTTAGTTGCAGACCGCACACCAGCAGTGGGTCGGACCTTCACTACCTCCTTTAATACAGGACATGGTAGAAAGTGGTTTGTAGATGGCAAAGTTTCTAAGGATTCTGAATGGAACTACCGTTCTGTTTCAGGTGTCTTGCCAACATGGCGCTGGTGGCAGACTTCAACGGGTGAAAAACTCCGTGCAGAATATGATTTTACAGATGCCTATAATGGAGGGAACTCCCTTAAATTCTCAGGTGATGTAGCTGGTAAGACGGACCAGGATGTAAATTTGTATTCTACTAAACTAGAAGTAACGGAGAAAACCAAACTTCAGGTTGCCCACAAGGGAGGAAAAGGTTCGAAAGTTTTTATGGCCTTTTCTACAACTCCAGACTACAAATTCGATGATGCAGATGGATGGAAAGAACTGACTTTATCTGATGACTGGACGAATGAAGAATTCGACCTTAGTTCATTAGCTGGAAAAACCATCTATGCAGTCAAACTCTTCTTCGAGCATGAAGGAGCTGTAAAAGATTATCAGTTTAACCTAGGTCAATTAACAATTTCAGACAATCACCAAGTACCACAAGCGCCTACAGGCCTTTCTGTCGTGAAACAATCTCTTAAAAATGCCCAAGAAGCTGAAGCAGTGGTCCAGTTTGCGGGTAATCAAGATGCGGATTTCTATGAAGTCTACGAAAAAGATGGGGATAACTGGCGTTTGTTGACAGGTTCATCTGCTTCAACCATCTACTTGCCAAAAGTTAGCCGCTCTGCTAATGCGACTGGTACGACTCAAGAATTGAAAGTCGTTGCAGTTGGTAAAAATGGCCTTCGTTCAGAAGCGGCGACGACATCCTTTAACTGGGGGATGACAGTTCAGGATACGACTCTCCCAAGACCTTTGGCTGAAAATATTGTTCCAGGGGCAACGGTTATCGGTAGCACTTTCCCGAATACCGAAGGTGGAGAAGGTATTGAAGGTATGTTGAACGGTACCATTACCAGTCTTTCAGACAAGTGGTCTTCAGGACAATTGAGCGGTAGTGTCGATATTCGTTTGACTCAGCCACGTACAGTTGTCAGATGGGTGATGGATCATGCGGGAGCTGGTGGAGAATCTGTAAACGACGGTTTGATGAACACCAAAGACTTTGACCTTTATTATAAAGATGCGGATGGTCAATGGAAGTTGGCTAAGGAAGTCCGTGGTAATAAAGCGCACGTTACGGATATCACTCTTGACAAACCAATTACTGCCCAAGACTGGCGTTTGCATGTCATTACATCTGATAACGGAACACCTTGGAAGGCCATTCGTATCTACAACTGGAAGATGTACGAAGCCTTGGACACAGAAAGTCAAAATATTCCAATGGCTAAGGTAGCTGCTCGTTCACTTGGAAACCACCAAGTTCAACTAGGCTTCTCTGATGTTCCGGCAGGCGCAACCATCACCGTTTACGACAAGGCTGATTCACAAACACCAATTGCAACCTTGAAGACTGAAACTGGAGGTGACTTGACAACAGCTCCATTGGGCTTTGACAAACAACCAACTCTCCTCTACTATCGTACCCAACTACCTGGCAAAGAAATCAGTAACACCTTGGCAGTAGCGATTCCGCAGGATGAAAGAAAAATTGCTGCGGTTAGCCTTGAAAAAGGACCTAAAAAGACAGTTTATAAAGAAGGAGAAAAACTGGACCTCAGAGGCGGAACACTCCGTGTTCAATACGAAGGGGGACAAGCCGACGAGCTGATTAACCTTACTCACTCAGGTGTGACGGTATCTGGATACGACGCTCATCAAAAAGGGGAACAAAACCTAACACTGCAATACCTTGGTTTACCAGTGTCAGGTGATCTGAAAATCCAAGTGACAGGACAAGATGAAGGAAAACCAAAAGAAGTAGCGGGCTTGTATATTACTAAGAAACCAAAAACAGACTACCTAGTAGGAGATCAACTGGATCTCTCTGAAGGTCGCTTTGGTGTTCTCTATGATGATGAGACAGAAGAGGCTCACAGTTTTACTGATGAAGGTGTTGAAATCACGGGCTATGATGCTCAGAAGACTGGACGCCAGACCTTGACTCTGCATTACAAGGGGCACACAGCTGAGTTTGATGTCTTGGTTTCTCCAAAGGCTGCAGTTAATGATGAATACCTCAAACAAGAAATCACTGCTGTCCAAGGTCGTCAGTCAACCCTTGCCTATACCTTCTCAAGTGAGGACAAACAAGCTGTACTAGTAGAGAAACTCAATGCAGCTAAAGCTGTTGCAGAAAACCATGATGCCAGTCAAGAAGAAGTCAACCGGGCTTTGAATGAGTTGAAACAAGCAGGGACAGACTTGGATGGAAATCAACGTTATCAAACTGCTAGAGAAGAATTGGAAGGCTTGCTTGAATCTGTCCGTAAAAAAGATCCTAAAACCGAGTTGATTGAACAAGCAGAAACTTTGTTGGCTTCAGAGATGCCAACTCCACAAGCTTTTGC
>NZ_JAJNSA010000130.1:0-6105 GCF_027497875.1 Streptococcus sp. SM3
CTTGAAACAAGTGGATTTGGAAGCTGAAATTGCTGTCTTGAAAGAAGAATTGAAGACTGCAACTGGTCAAAAACGTGTGAAGGCTGTTCGCCGTTTGGATGTCTTAGACGCCTTCTACAAATCTGGCAACAAGCCAGAATGGATGGTTCTCAACATCCTTCCGGTTATTCCACCAGATCTTCGTCCGATGGTCCAATTGGATGGTGGTCGTTTTGCCGCCTCTGACTTGAATGACCTTTACCGTCGTGTGATCAACCGGAACAACCGTTTGGCGCGTTTGCTTGAGTTGAATGCCCCTGGTATCATCGTGCAAAACGAAAAACGGATGCTCCAAGAAGCGGTTGACGCTTTGATCGACAACGGTCGTCGTGGTCGTCCAATCACAGGACCAGGTAGTCGTCCACTCAAATCATTGAGCCACATGCTCAAAGGGAAACAAGGACGCTTCCGTCAAAACTTGCTCGGTAAACGGGTGGACTTCTCAGGACGTTCCGTTATCGCCGTTGGTCCAACTCTTAAGATGTACCAATGTGGTGTGCCACGTGAAATGGCCATCGAGCTCTTCAAACCATTTGTTATGCGTGAAATCGTTGCACGTGATATCGTACAAAACGTTAAAGCTGCAAAACGCTTGGTCGAACGTGGAGATGAACGTATCTGGGATATCTTGGAAGAAGTGATCAAAGAACACCCAGTTCTCTTGAACCGCGCACCGACCCTTCACCGTTTGGGGATCCAAGCCTTTGAACCTGTCTTGATTGACGGGAAAGCCCTTCGCTTGCACCCCCTTGTCTGTGAAGCCTACAATGCCGACTTCGATGGAGACCAAATGGCCATCCACGTACCGCTTTCAGAAGAAGCTCAAGCAGAAGCTCGTATCTTGATGTTGGCTGCTGAGCATATCTTGAACCCTAAAGATGGTAAACCAGTCGTTACGCCATCTCAGGATATGGTATTGGGGAACTACTACCTCACGATGGAAGAAGCTGGTCGTGAAGGTGAAGGAATGGTCTTTAAAGACCGTGATGAAGCCGTGATGGCTCTTCGCAATGGCTATGTTCACTTGCATACACGTGTCGGAATTGCGACGGATAGCTTGAACAAACCATGGACAGAAGCACAACAACACAAGATTCTCTTGACAACTGTTGGTAAGATTCTCTTTAACGATATCATGCCTGCAGAGCTTCCATACCTTCAAGAGCCTAATAATGCCAACTTGACAGAAGGCGTTCCAGCTAAGTACTTCTTGGAGCCTGGTCAAGATGCCAAATCAGCGATTGAGAAATTGGAATTAAACGTTCCATTCAAGAAGAAAAATCTTGGAAATATCATCGCCGAAATCTTCAAACGTTTCCGTACAACTGAAACGTCTGCTTTCTTGGACCGCTTGAAAGACTTAGGTTACCATCATTCAACCCTTGCTGGTTTGACAGTGGGGATTGCCGATATTCCGGTCGTTGAAGATAAGGCAGAAATCATTGAAGAATCTCACAAACGTGTGGAACAAATCACGAAACAATTCCGTCGTGGTTTGATCACGGATGACGAACGCTACAATGCTGTTACAGCTGAATGGCGTGCAGCTCGTGAGAAATTGGAAAAACGCTTGGTGGATAACCAAGATCCGAAGAACCCAATCGTTATGATGATGGACTCTGGAGCTCGTGGTAACATCTCAAACTTCTCGCAACTTGCCGGTATGCGTGGTTTGATGGCCGCTCCAAACGGACGGATCATGGAATTGCCAATCCTGTCAAACTTCCGCGAAGGTTTGTCAGTACTCGAAATGTTCTTCTCAACTCACGGTGCCCGTAAAGGGATGACTGATACGGCCCTTAAGACAGCCGACTCAGGTTACTTGACTCGTCGTTTGGTTGACGTTGCCCAAGACGTCATTATCCGTGAAGATGACTGTGGAACAGACCGTGGACTTGTGATCCGTGCCATTACTGATGGTAAGGAAATGATCGAGCCACTCGAAGAACGCTTGACAGGTCGTTATACCAAGAAATCTGTTAAACACCCTGAAACAGGTGAAGTCATCGTTGGTCCAGATACCTTGATTTCAGAAGACCTAGCACGTGAAATTGTCAAAGCTGGTGTGGAAGAAGTCACTATCCGCTCTGTCTTTACATGTAACACCCGCCATGGTGTCTGCCGTCACTGTTATGGTATCAACTTGGCGACTGGTGATGCGGTTGAAGTGGGTGAAGCAGTCGGAACCATCGCTGCCCAATCTATCGGGGAACCTGGTACACAGTTGACCATGCGTACCTTCCACACGGGTGGGGTTGCCTCAAATACCGATATCACTCAGGGTCTTCCTCGTGTCCAAGAAATCTTTGAAGCCCGCAATCCAAAAGGGGAAGCGGTCATCACTGAGGTCAAAGGGGAAGTCACAGCCATCGAAGAAGATGCTTCTACACGCACTAAGAAAGTCTTTGTTAGCGGAGCAACTGGTGAGGGCGAATATGTTGTCCCTTACACTGCCCGCATGAAAGTCGAAGTGGGAGATCAAGTCTCTCGTGGTGATGCTCTGACAGAAGGGTCTATCCAACCAAAACGTCTCCTTGCCGTTCGTGATGTCTTGTCTGTTGAAACTTACCTTCTTGCAGAAGTACAAAAAGTATACCGTAGCCAAGGGGTAGAAATCGGCGACAAACACATCGAGGTAATGGTTCGTCAAATGATCCGTAAAGTACGTGTCATGGATCCAGGAGATACAGACCTTCTCATGGGTACTCTGATGGACATTACAGACTTTACAGATGCTAATAAGGATGTCCTTATCTCTGGTGGAGTTCCTGCGACTGCTCGTCCAGTCCTTATGGGAATCACCAAAGCCTCTCTTGAAACCAACAGTTTCTTGTCAGCTGCTTCCTTCCAAGAAACCACTCGTGTTCTTACTGACGCAGCGATCCGTGGTAAGAAAGACCATCTCCTTGGACTGAAGGAAAATGTTATCATTGGTAAGATTATTCCTGCAGGTACAGGGATGGCTCGTTACCGTAACTTGGAACCACAAGCGATTAACGAAGTTGAAATCATCGAAGAAGTGCCAGTAACAGATGGAACAGTCGATGAAGTTCAAACAGCTGAAGTCGTAGAAGAATAAGAAAAAAAGTCGGAACTACATGTTCCGGCTTTTTTTGAAAAAATTATAAAAATTTATTATTTGAAAAATAATTGTATAATTATTGATTTATTTTTTTACCAAAAATATTAGCCCGGTAGAAGTCGTGCTGTAAATACTTACAATTAGTGATTATATGGATATGTATTCTAAACATCAAAATAATAAAATGACTAACTATTAGTAATTTCTTTATAAAACCAAAAAACGGTTTGACATTTAAAGTCATTGGCGGTAGAATGGAAAAAGATGTACACAAATTAAAAAAATGTCGAATTACATGTATGTCGACGGGGGAAGTTTATGGGAAAATTGAAAATTATGGTTGTGTTTGGGACGCGACCGGAGGCCATTAAAATGGCCCCTTTAGTGTTGGAGTTGCAAAAGCAGAGGGAGACCGTTGAGACCATTACGGTGGTCACTGCCCAGCACCGTCAAATGCTGGACCAGGTTTTAGAAACCTTTAATATCGTACCTGATTACGATTTGGATATTATGGGGAAAAGCCAGACCTTATTAGACATTACCTCTAAAATTCTGAATCAATTAGATCCAGTTATCAAAAAAGAAAAGCCAGATATGGTGCTCGTTCATGGAGATACGACCACTACCTTTGCGGCGAGTTTGGTTGCCTTTTACAATCAAGTCCGCATTGGCCACGTCGAAGCTGGTTTGAGAACCTTTGATAAATATTCTCCGTATCCAGAAGAGATGAACCGTCAAATGACGGATGATCTAGCGGATCTGTATTTTGCGCCGACTGGCGAAAGTAAGGCCAATCTCTTAAAAGAAAATCATCCGGAATCCTCTATTGTGGTGACAGGAAATACTGCTATTGATGCGCTGAAACTCACGGTTCAAGAGAACTATCATCACGAAGTACTGGATCAATTAGATCCAGCTAAAAAAATCATCCTTGTCACCATGCATCGAAGAGAAAATCAAGGAGCTCCCATGAGAGCGGTCTTTGGAGCTCTGAGAGAAATGGTGGATCAAGAACCGGATATTGAAGTGGTTTATCCAGTGCATCTTAGTCCAGCGGTACAAGAGGCGGCAAACGATCTATTAGGAGATCATGATCGGATCCATCTCATTGCACCTTTAGATGTGCTTGACTTCCACAACTTGGCTTCGAGAAGTTACTTTATCATGTCGGATTCAGGTGGGGTACAAGAAGAAGCACCATCATTGGGGAAACCGGTATTGGTATTGCGTGATACAACAGAACGCCCAGAAGGGGTCAAAGCAGGGACTTTGAAATTAGTTGGTACGGATCCTGCCGTCGTCAAATCCACGATGACGGAGCTCTTAACCAACGAACATCTTTATCTAGAAATGGCAAATGCCCGAAATCCTTATGGAGATGGAAGAGCTTCTGAGCGAATCGTGCAAGCTATTAAACATTACTTTGGCCAGGGAGATGCTACTGAAGAATTTCATGAGGGAGAGAAAGAATAAATGAAAAAAACGGAAAAGTTAAGTAGATGGTTGCTAATTTTGATTGTTTTCGAAGTACTTCTTTTACTTTACTGCTTGTTTTTTGCAAGAGAGATTCTGATTGAAGAAGGATTATTCTTTGTTTTAGGATTATTTTCTGCTATTGTTTTATCAGATTTGTTGTTGACATGGACCATCCTGTTGTCATTTGCCCTAGGGATTGTCTTTTTGGTGGCGGGTGTTGTCTATATCCCATTTCATCAAGCCTTGCTTCTGCTCTTTAGTTTTCCGATCTTGATTGGAATCTTGACCCGAATTCGCTATCACCTCTTTAAAGAGATTGCAAAAGTGAAGGATCAAGAGCCAGAAGCTTACGCAGATTACCGCAACCGCATCGCTTCTTATGGTGGGGAAACCAATGATACGATTCAAGCCTTACTCATTCACTGGTCGCACGAGGAATTGTTCTTCCAATTGCAGCCGAGAGAATATAATCGGACCTTGAACCAAATCAACTATTTGGTAACGCATCATCTAAAGCCAAATGAAAGCTTGTATTATGTATCAGACGGTAATTTCTTGATCTTATCTTCTGATAGCGAGCGGGATCTGAAGGGCGATTATATGACAGTCTTAAAACCACAGTTGGAAGGACTGGTGTTCCAAGGCGAAGATGGGGTGCAAGCCATCCAATTTCAGTCCGGCTTTCTTGTAGTGGATCAATCCAATCGCACCAAATACCATCGCTATAAAGAAATGATTCGTTACTTAAAACGTCAACTTGAAACAGATATTATTGTGGAATATTAGGAGGAAAACATGTCTCTTACAAATATATTTTTTAATATAGCTGTAGGCATTAGTGTATTTTTTGCCTTGTGCTTTATTGTATTATTTGTAGCTTATACGGTGATTTACCGCCGTGTCAATAAAAACTTTAAGGCGGTGGACCATGATTAGTCAAATTGTGATGATTATTGCCTTGATTTCGATTTGGCTGTCCTTAGCCTGGGGCCTAGTAATCCTCTTTTCAGCCGTTCATTTTTGGTTTAAACACAGTGATTTTCGTGTCAATACGGATCCGCTTCCTTATTATCCAAAAGTGACGATCGTCGTACCTGCCCATAATGAGGATGTGGTTATTGCACAGACAGCCAAAGCGATCCTTGATTTGAACTACCCACATGATCGTGTAGAATTACTACTGTTTGCGGATAATTGTTCCGATCGCACTTATGAAGAGTGTTTGGCAGTTAAAGCATTGCCAGAGTATGCAGGACGTGATTTGACCATTATCAATCGCAGTGGGACAGGTGGGAAAGCCGGTGTGTTAAATGACGCTTTGGCCATGGCGACCGGAGACTATATCTGTGTCTATGATGCAGATGCCATGCCTGAAAAGAATGCTCTTTATTTCCTTGTGAAAGAAGTGCTCAAAGATCCGGAGCGTCATGTGGCTTCTTTTGGTCGCAATAAAACGCGGAATGCCGGTCAAAACTTCTTGACCCGCTGTATCAACCAAGAAATTGTCG
>NZ_JAJNSA010000131.1:0-5668 GCF_027497875.1 Streptococcus sp. SM3
CACCAACTGCTAGATTGTCACAAAGTTCGATTCGACGAGCTCCAGCCTCCATCGCTTTTTCAAGCAAGGTCACATTTTCAGCACAAAATTCGTAAATCATTTGATTCTCCTTGAAGATTACTTTAAATTTATTATATCATATCATTTTGAATATGCTTTCATTTATATCAAGGAAAATAGTTACTATTTTTTATTCTTTGTCTGGAATGACCTTGAAGAGATAATAGGTGATAAAGATGGTCAAAGCTCCCAGACCGATTTTGACTGGTAAGAGAGGGGCAAAATAAATGGAAATTCCCATCAAGATGTAGATAGATACGATGATTTTTTTCTTGCGTTCACGCGCAATAGACTTGGTCTCGCGAAAATCAGCAACATATGCTTGATAGAGCTTGGTATGATACAACCAATCTTCGAAGCGCTTGGAACTTCTGGAGAAACAAGCAATAGACAGTAAAAGAAAAGGTGTTGTAGGCAACAAGGGTAAAACTACCCCAACAATAGCCAAGGCCAGTGATAAGAAACCAATTATCAGATAAATAAGACGCATAACTACTCCTAATTAAAATAATCTTCTTCTAGTTTCGCATACAATGGTGAATTTTGTCAAGCTCCAACCAAAAAGAGCCTGAAATTCACTTTCAGGACTCTCCTCTTATTTAATCTTTTCTTCCTCGTAGTCGCCTTTGCTACAAACAACCTGCTTGCCACCACCACGGACTTTTTTCTCCATAAGGAAGTTGCCACATTTTGGACAGTCACGACCAACAGGCTTATCCCAAGAAGTAAATTCACATTCTGGATAGCGATTGCAACCATAGAAAAGGCGGTTACGTTTGGTTTTACGCTCAATGATTTGTCCCTGATGACAACTTGGACACTCAACACCAATCTCTTTCACGATTGCTTGGGTATGACGGCAATCTGGGAAATTACTACAAGCGTAGAACTTACCAAAACGACCAAGTTTAATAACCATTGGACTGCCACACACTTCACAATTAAATCCAGCTGGTTCATCCTTGATTTGGATTTTTTCCATTTCTTCTTCAGCCTTGGCCACTTCTTTAGAGAATGGTTTGTAAAAGGCATCAATGACACGTTGCCACTGCTCTTTTCCGACTTCGACATCATCCAGTTTGCCTTCCATTTCGGCTGTGAAGGTTACGTTTACGATATCTGGGAAATATTCAACGATGAGCTTGTTGACAATTTCTCCCAACTCTGTCGGTTCAAAACGTTTGGCTGCAAGGCGAACATAATAACGTTTTTGAATGGTTTCAATGGTTGGTGCGTAGGTTGACGGACGGCCAACCCCATTTTCCTCCAAGGTCTTGATAAGGGTCGCTTCAGAATAGCGAGCAGGAGGTTGAGTGAAATGTTGCTCTGGTTTGCTATTAACCTGCTTGACTACATCTCCAACAGCCATATCTGGTAACATTTTATTCTTGTCAGAATCATTATAAATGGCAAGATAACCATCAAACTTAACCTGACTACCATTGGCAGCAAATTGAACCCCATTCTGAGACAATTTAACAGCCATTGTATCAAAGACAGCAGCTGACATCTGGCTTGCTACAAAACGATTCCAAATAAGAGTATAAAGCTTGAGCTGATCCTTGTCCAGATACTTAGCAATACTTTCAGGTGTATTAAAAACGCTAGACGGGCGAATAGCCTCATGGGCATCCTGAGCACCTGATGCATTTTTGACCTTGCTACCATGCTTAGAATACTTGCTACCAAAACGATCAGTAATGAAACTTGCAGCTTCATTTTGCGCTACAGGACTGATACGAGTCGAATCGGTACGCATATAGGTAATCAAACCTTGAACACCAGAACCAATATTAATTCCTTCATAGAGCTGTTGGGCAACCATCATGGTCTTTCGAGTACGGAAGTTAATTTTATTGGCAGCGTCCATCTGCATGGATGAAGTGGTATAGGGTAAAGGAGCATTGCGTTTGCGCTCTTTCTTATCTACCTGATCCACTGAAAAATCTTTACTAGTCAGACGAGACAAGACTTCCTTGACCTCATCATTGCTAGTCAGTTTCAGCTTTTTACCATCCACTCCATAGAAGGAAGCCTGAAATTGCTTGGTTCCCTTTTTAAAGACACCATCAATTGTCCAATATTCTTCTGGCTGGAAGGCATTAATTTCATTCTCACGGTCAATGATTAACTTAAGCGCAATAGACTGTACGCGCCCTGCTGACAAGCCCTTCTTGACCTTCTTCCACAAAATGGGCGAAATCGAATAGCCTACCAAGCGGTCCAAAACACGACGAGCTTGTTGGGCATCTACCAAGTCCATATCAATCTTGCGCGGTTCTTTAAAAGCATTTTTGACTGCATCCTTGGTGATTTCATTGAAGACCACACGGTTGGCATCATTTTCATCCAAGTTGAGAATATGAGCCAAATGCCAAGAAATCGCTTCTCCTTCACGGTCCGGGTCACTCGCCAGAAAGACTTTATTAGCTTTTTTAGCTTCTTTTTTCAAGTCATTAATAAGAGGACCTTTTCCTCGGATATTGATATATTGCGGTTCATAATTATTTTCAATATCGACGGACATACTGGATTTCTTCAAATCACGGATATGCCCGACACTGGCTAAAACCTTGTAGTTTCTACCTAGATATTTTTCAATCGTCTTGGCCTTAGCAGGCGACTCCACGATTACCAGATTTTTTTTAACTGTTGATTTTTTCTTTTTTGTTGCCGTAGCCACAGTATCACACCTTTTCAAAGTAATAAACTTTATAAAGTGTAAACCATTTTGCCATAACTGTCAAGACTTAGCTCCTATATATAGAAGAAAAGTTGGTTTAAAAAGCGAAATTTCGTCTTAAAATTCAAATTCCGCAAGAACATCCTTCCCACTGGTAACCAATTTTGCCCCTTCTTGAATCAAATGATGGCAACCGTCTGATAGTCCATCTAAAATACTTCCAGGAATAGCAAAGACATCGCGCCCTTCTTCCATTGCTCGCTCACAGGTAATGAGACTACCTGAGCGCATCTTGGCCTCTGCTACAATCACACCACGGCAAAGTCCAGCAATGATGCGATTACGGGCAGGAAAATGAAATTTCAGAGGTTGTTCGCCAGGTCCATACTCACTGAGAACCAGATGGTCATTGCCGATGTAGTTTTGCAAGCGTTTATTGGCTTTAGGATAAAACACATCCAGTCCTGTTCCAATCACTGCAATGGTTTTTCCGCCATTTTGAAGAGCTGCCATATGGGCTGCTGTGTCTATTCCCTTGGCTAATCCACTGACGATAACCAGTTCATTTTCCAATCCTTGAATGACTTTTTCAACTGACTTATCTCCCTGTTTGCTACAAGCACGACTACCGACAACTGCTACCTTAGGGAATTTCAAGAGATCCAGATTTCCCTTGTAAAATAAAAGTACAGGCGCATCATAAATTTCACTCAAATCCCAAGGGTAACAGTCATCTAAAATAGAGAAAGATGGAAATTTTTGAAACTCCTTCTCCAAATGCGCATCGTCTATCTGAAAATAACGTTCCATAAAAACAGCTGGATTTCGGCAACCTGATATATCTGCAATATCACCCAACAAAAGCTCCTGATCGACATTTTCACCGTATTCTAGGACTTTCAAAATCTGTTGATTGGTCAAACCTGATTTTTTTAACTTATAGATTTCATAATTTGTGATTTTCATAAATATCTCCATTTCTTTTTCTACTCATCTATTTATTCGTAAAAAAATCAAAAAACATCCGACTATTTCAGCCAGATGTTATAATTTTTAATTTTCGTTTTTAAGAATTTCTTCTAATTTATGATAGTCTTGGACACTATCAATCTCATAGATGCTATTACCTTCTAATTCTTCAACATAGACATCCAGCTCTTTGATATTATCCTTAACCATATTGTCCCAATAGAGATCAACAAATTCACCACTCGCATAGGCCTTATCGATAAAGCTGACAATTTTTTCTGCTGTTGGAGCATCCCAGAAGGATACACCACTAAGGATGCGACCTGCCTTGCTATCAACAATAATGTCTTGAACCTTGTAATCATCTCCATAGACCAAGAACCATTCATTGGTAGAATCTTCACGATAAACACTAAAATAAGTCGAACGAGTCAAATCATTGCGGAACATATTTTTAAAGAGATAATTATCGGCATCAATAACATAACTGTTGGCCAATTCTTCTTTTACAAGATAGAGAGAATAAAAGTTATTGTAGTCAGCGTATTTATCATTGAAGACGAGGTGAACACCATATTTTTCTTTCAAGTAATCGAATTGTTCTTTAAGGTAACCAACAATGATGATGATGTCATTGATTCCTTTTTCTTTTAAAAACTCAATTTGGTATTCAATCAAGGGTTTTTGATTAACTTGAACCAAGGCTTTAGGGGTATTTTCAGTCATAGGACGCAAGCGAGTTCCCAATCCCGCTGCTAAAATGATGGCTTTCACACGAATCTCCTTTATTCTTTAATAATAATATAAACTCCAGCAATGACGACAAGTGAAGTAATAATGGTCAGCATATCTAGCGGTGCACCCAAGAAAACAACTGCAAACAAGACTGTCCAAACTACATAACTCACGTTCAATCCTGTAGCCTTGGCTGGTTGCAAGCGATTGATAGCGATATAATAAGCCAAGTAAGAAATCATATCAAAGGCTGCAAAGACAATCATAAGACCTAACAATTGTCCATTGGCCACTTCTGCAAATGACTGATGAGAGAAGAGCACAATCACAAGATAGGACAAGAATGAAGTCACTTGACGAATTAAGAGGGCTTCGATTTCACTCAATTCACTTTCCATGGCAAAAGAGCTAAGAACACTCTCACTTCCCCATGCAATAGCACAAACCAAAGCACAGAGAATTCCAATATAGAAAGAATTAACCTGTTCAACCTTATAGGTCTGAGCAATTATCCCTCCAATAATCAAGACAATCCCAAACACAGTATTTTTTGAAATCTTGTGCTTCAAAAAGAAGAAAGCCAATAAAACTGAAATAGCAGGATAGATAGCGGATACAGATGAAGCTAAAGAACTTCCGATATACTTAACTGCATAAAGATTGGCCTGCATACCGATAGGACCTGCTAGCAAGGCTCCGATGATCACACTCACATTGCGAATATTTAAGAAAATTGAGAGACGAACTTTTCCTTCTTTTACCAAAAGAAAAGCTAGTAAGATAAAGATACTCAAGAAATCGTGAGCAGCGGCCACCACAAAGGGCGACAAATCTGTAAAAATTGAAAAGATGTAAGCACTAATTGTTAGACCTAAACCCCAGAAAATACCTGAGAGTAGACCAAAAGAAACTCCATTTTTATTTTTCATCTGAACCTCCATAATATGACAAACCTTTAACAGCTCTTTGGAAACGATTCACACCATAGTCTCCAAAATCTGCGCCTTGCTCTTCCTTATAGACAGTCCATAGACTCCAAATAGTATCTTGTAAAATTTTATAAATGGTAATCTTTTCACGAGAGACAGATGTTTGCTCACTCTCATAGTGAGACAAGAAGGCTTCTTCCTCTTGACGAGTGAATTCAGACTCTAAAAAGAGAGCAGCCAAATCCCACATTGGATCGTTCATTGATGAATATTCCCAGTCAATCAGATAAAG
>NZ_JAJNSA010000132.1:0-5641 GCF_027497875.1 Streptococcus sp. SM3
CCGTGGAAAAGTTCCAAGTTGTATTGGCCATCGAGTTTGACAAGAGGCGCAATGACTGGTGTATCAAACTTGCTATCATAGGCGTTGGTAATACAGTAGTCCAACTCTTCTGCTGTAAAGTCATCCAAAAAAGCTGACAAAACAAGCTTAGCCACTTCTTGGTAAGACGCGTCTTTGAGGGTATCAAAATCCAGCTCCACTTGAGGATAAGAGACCGGAGTAAACAAACCGCCATCTGTCGCCAATCCTTGAAGGATGGCTTGACTAGCTGTTACAGTATTTTTTTCATCTCGTGTTGATTGGTAAACTAATGTCATGACTGATTCATTCCTTTACTTGTTATCTTCTCATTATATCATAAATGTCAGAAAATTTAACGGCTTTTCGCCAAATCTTGGCAAAGGTCGGCAAACAGAAGCTAGATAAAAGAGAGCAGGCGCAACGATTTTGCCCCTACTCCCATGCGAATCTGTTTTTCAGGTGTCTGCAAGACTTGATCAAGCCAATCCCAACTCTGCTAAAACAGATGGGAAGTCTTTCTTCAAGGTTTCAAGAGCTACCGTTACTTCTTGACGAGTTTGGTTATTTTTCACAGTAACTTGACCGCTCTCAACTTCACTACTTCCTAAGGTAATCAAGGCTTTGGCCGCAAAGACATCTGCTGACTTAAATTGTGCCTTGAGCTTGCGTCCAAGGTAATCACGTTCTGCCTTGAAACCTTGGATTCGAAGGGCCTGAACCAAGCTAAGCGCTGCTTCATTGACTTCATCTCCTAGGACAGCGATATAGGCATCTAGGCCTGTTTCGATCGGTAATTCAATGCCTTTCTTTTCAAGAACGAGAAGGATCCGTTCCAGACCAATCCCAAATCCAAAACCAGCTGTCGCAGGGCCACCGAAGTATTCAACCAAACCATCATAGCGACCACCCGCACAGACTGTTAATTCATTGCCTTCAATTTCTGTAATGAACTCAAAAATCGTGTGGTTGTAGTAATCCAAGCCACGCACCATATTGGTATCGATGACATAGGTTACCCCCAAGTCTTCTAACATCCGACGAACCGCATCAAAATGCGCTTGGCTTTCTTCATCTAGATAGTCTAGGATGGAAGGAGCCTGTTCAACCGCGGCCTTGTCTTCTTTTTCTTTTGAATCCAAAACACGAAGCGGATTTTCTTCTAAGCGACGTTGGCTGTCCTTAGACAATTGATCCTTCATTGGCAAGAGGTAATCAATCAAGGCTTGACGATAAGCCTGACGACTAGCAGGGCTTCCCAAGGTGTTCAAGTGCAAGGTCACATTATCAATCCCTAGTTCTTTCAGGAATTGCGCGGCCATGGCAATTGTTTCGACATCCGTTGCAGGATTGCTCGATCCAAAGCATTCTACCCCAATTTGGTGGAATTGACGCAAACGACCTGCTTGAGGACGTTCGTAGCGGAACATTGGGCCTATGTAATAGAACTTACTTGGTTTTTGTACCTCAGGCGCAAAGAGTTTATTTTCTACATAGGAGCGGACAACAGGAGCTGTTCCTTCTGGACGAAGCGTGATATGACGGTCTCCCTTGTCATAGAAATCATACATTTCTTTGGTAACGATATCCGTCGTATCCCCTACTGAACGGCTGATGACTTCATAATGTTCGAAGATCGGTGTGCGGATTTCATCATAATTGTATCGCGCAAAGACCTTGCGTGCAAAGCCTTCTACATATTGCCATTTCGCTGAATCGCCAGGAAGGATATCCTGGGTCCCTTTTGGTTTTTGTAATTTCATAGCCTTCATCCTTTGTCTTACTTTTGCCTCTATTTTACCACAAATTCGAAGAGAAATGGAGGCTGGACCGAATTTCCTTCGTTCGACACGTTCAAAACCTCTTTCTCTTCTTGCCTTATCAGCCGAATTATGAGAAAATGGAAGCCATACTACACTGAAAGGATCTTGCGATGAGAGAGGATATCAAAATCAATGACCGCGCCCTGGCACTAGAGAAGCCGTTAATCGAAAAATTGGAGCTTGTATTTGATACCGATGTTGAGTTAGATGTTTATAATCTGGGACTGATCTACGAGATCCATCTAGATGAAGCCGGCACTTGCAAGGTGGTTATGACCTTTACCGATACGGCTTGTAGCTGTGCTGAGAGCCTTCCGATCGAAATCGTCGCTCGCCTAAAAGAAATCGAGGGGATCGAAGATGTCAAGGTTGAAGTGACTTGGTCACCCGCTTGGAAAATTACACGAATCAGCCGATACGGGCGCATCGCCCTTGGTCTTCCACCACGATAATAAGCATTACCTTTTAAAAAATGCATTCAACTAATGAAGGAAGGCCTCTTTGGAAATCCGATCCACAATAAAAACGAGGAACACCAGCTCTGACATCAGAGTCTGTTCCTCGTTTTTTATAATGTTTAAATCCATTCAAACTTTTTCACTACCAGAATGGACTAAGCCTCATCAGCTTTTGGTTCTGGAAGGATTTGATACAACACAATCCCAAGAATGGTTGACGTTGCGACACCAGTGATTTGAAGACCACCGAGGTCAATCATCAAACCACCGATCCCTGATACCAAGATCACACTTGCAATCAAGAGATTCTTTTTATTATCAAAATCAATCTTATGTTCAACTAAAATTTTCAAACCACTAGCAGCGATAACCCCAAAGAGGGCAATAGACAAACCTCCCAATACAGGAGTTGGAATAGAGTGCAAGAGTGCTGATAGCTTCCCAATAAAGCTCATGACAACCGCAATCACTGCCGCGCCTGAAATAACGTAAACTGAGTAGACCTTACTAAGGGCCATCACCCCAATGTTTTCCCCATAAGAAGTTACTGGAGGAGCTCCAAAGAATCCAGCAATAATCTGTGCCAAGCCATCACCAGTAAGCGTATGATCAAGCCCTGGATCCTTGAAGTAATCACGCTCAGTCAAACTGTTTAAAACCATGAGATGGCCAAAATGTTCCGTCATGGTCACAAAGGCAATCGGAGCCATGGTCAAAATCGCACTTGGATAGAGCTTAAAGCTATAATCCACAAATGGAATGTCAAAGTTTGGAACTTGAATCCAATGTGCCGCACTTACCTCTGAGAAATTGACAAAACTATGTCCTGTCAGCAAACCAAGAGCCAAGGAGAAAATATAGCCCACAATTAATCCAAGTAAAATTGGGACGACACCGACAATCTTCTTGCCATACATGTTAAATAGGATAACCGCAAAGAGGGTCACCATCGAAATCAATAGAGCATAGCCGCTGTAGCTATTATTTAAGGTTGTCGCATCAGTGACGGCATTCTTCGCAAGACTCAAACCAATTACCATGATAATGGGACCAACCACGATTGGTGGAAGGACCTTATTAATCCAATCTTTACCCGCATGCTTAACAATCAGAGCTACAAACAAGTAGACCAAACCACCCGCCATAGCACCCTGGGCAACTGCCGCAATCCCATCTGACTTCATCAGCATTTGCATCGCTGCAATATAAGCAAAACTAGATCCCATGTAGGCTGGAATCTTATACTTGGTCACGGTTAAGTGAGCCAAGGTTCCCAAACCAGATGAAAACAAAGCAATGGCAGGATCAATCCCAACCAAAATCGGCACCAGCACTGTCGCCCCAAACATGGCAAACAAATGCTGGAAAGATAAACCAACCAATAAACCAGGTTTTGGCATATCATTCACATCATATTTAACGTCATTCACGATCGTAAAAACCTCCTAAAATTAAGATGCGACAAGCTATGGCTGAACAAAAACGTCTACCTTCGATGACCAAATCGTAAGGGAGTGCTTCATGCTCCATCATCGACGATTTCTTTTTTATCAAACCACTTTTCAATATACAAAAAAATCCCCCACAACAAGGAGATACACAAAATATAGGCTGGTCTTCCCAGGCCTTTCATTTCCATAGCTCCTTGCCTGCCTCTCTGGACAGTATTAAAGGATTGATTCGATTAGTCACAATTATAGCAGATTATAGACGGATTTACAAGAAAAATGACAGATGATACACCCAAATCCCCCAAAAAGTAATATTCATACGTTTCAGCGACAGGGTTGAAATTAGCTACTTTGAGCCAAAAAAGAGGCTGGGACAAAAGTCCTAGCCTCTCAATTATTTTTTGATTGTCGAGCAAGACGCAGTGGTTGAGTGGGCTCTACTACACTGATTTCATCAGCTTTTACAGCTCTACTCAACTGTGCGGAGGTGGGACGACGAAATCGAATTCTAACGAATTACCAATTTCTTTCCCACTCTCTCTTTGGACAAATTCGTCCTTGTAATTACTGTTTACCAGACTGTTCCATATTCCAGAAGTCGGTCACGGCACCACGTGATGCTGAAGAAACGATGTGGGCGTATTTACCCAGAACCCCACGGCTATACAGTGGTGGCAAGGTTGTTTTAGCTTTCCGTTTCGCCAACTCTTCGTCTGAGACGTGCATGGTGATTTCTTTGGTATCTTGGTCAACTGTCACCAGATCCCCTGTGTGGAGGTAGGCGATTGGACCGCCGACCTGAGCTTCAGGCGCGATGTGTCCAACAACGAGACCATAAGTCCCACCTGAGAAACGACCGTCTGTCAAGAGGGCCACCTTGTCTCCTTGGCCTTTCCCAACGATCATAGATGACAAGGACAGCATTTCCGGCATACCAGGACCACCCTTAGGACCCACGAAACGAACAACAACAACGTCGCCATCCACGATTTCATCCGAAAGAACCGCTTCAATGGCAGCTTCTTCCGAGTCAAAGACCTTAGCAGGACCAGTGATGTTACGAACCTTCACACCTGATACTTTGGCAACTGCCCCTTCTGGGGCCAAGTTCCCTTTCAGGATGATCAATGGACCATCCGCACGTTTTGGATTTTCAAGTGGCATGATAACTTTTTGACCTGGTGTCAAATCAGCAAAGGCTTCTAAGTTTTCAGCCACCGTTTTACCAGTACAGGTGATGCGATCGCCGTGAAGGAAACCATTCTTAAGAAGGTATTTCATGACAGCTGGCACACCACCAACATTGTAAAGGTCTTGGAAGACATATTTTCCTGAAGGTTTCAAGTCCGCCAAGTGAGGCACGCGCTCTTGGAAATCGTTGAAGTCTTCCAGCGTCAAGTCAACGTTAGCTGCGTGAGCGATCGCAAGCAAGTGAAGAGTGGCATTGGTGGAACCACCTAGCGCCATGGTCACTGTAATCGCATCTTCAAAAGCTTCACGGGTCAAGATATCCGATGGTTTGAGTCCCATTTCCAGCATCTTGACAACAGCACGACCTGCTTCTTCGATATCGGCTTTTTTATCAGCTGATTCAGCAGGGTGAGAAGAGGAACCTGGTAAGCTCATCCCAAGGACCTCAATCGCTGTCGCCATGGTGTTGGCCGTATACATCCCCCCACAGCCACCAGGGCCAGGGCAAGCATTACATTCCAGTTGCTTCACTTCTTCAGCCGTCATATCACCATGGTTCCATTTCCCGATTCCTTCGAAAACAGAAACCAAGTCGATATCTTTTCCATCGAGATTCCCTGGAGCAATGGTCCCACCATAAGCAAAGATCGCTGGGATATCCATATTGGCAATGGCAATCATCGAACCAGGCATGTTCTTA
>NZ_JAJNSA010000133.1:0-5570 GCF_027497875.1 Streptococcus sp. SM3
CTGGTGTTCCTTCTGGAGTCACTGGAGTTACTGTTGGTGTGTATTTAGCTGTTACTGGGGTACCGTTCTTATCTACACGTTTAACAGTTACGCCTGTGCCTTTACCTGTGAATGTCTTCTCAGGTGTGAAGGTTACTGTACCGTCTGGATTTACTTTGTAAGTTCCTTCGCCTGGAATTGTCTTAGTTGTTGATCCATCTTCGAAGGTTGCTGGTACTTCATCATCCATTGGTACTTCTGGGTTGCCTGGTTTGAATTCAGGTTTACCGTTTTGTTCTTTACCTTGGATATCTGTTGTTTCAGCTGGTGTTCCTTCTGGAGTCACTGGAGTTACTGTTGGTGTGTATTTAGCTGTTACTGGGGTACCGTTCTTATCTACACGTTTAACAGTTACGCCTGTGCCTTTACCTGTGAATGTCTTCTCAGGTGTGAAGGTTACTGTACCGTCTGGATTTACTTTGTAAGTTCCTTCGCCTGGAATTGTCTTAGTTGTTGATCCATCTTCGAAGGTTGCTGGTACTTCATCATCCATTGGTACTTCATCATCACCTGGTGTAAACGTTGGTTTACCTGTTTGTGTTTTACCTTGGATATCTGTTGTTTCAGCTGGTTCTGCGGTTGGGGTTACTGGGGTTACTGTTGGTGTGTAAGTTGTTTCTACCTTAGTTCCGTTAGTATCCTTCGCTACAACCTTAGCTGGATCTGGTGTACCAACAAAGTCTTTGTTTGGTTGGAATGTGATAACTCCTGTTGTTGGATCAATTGTGTATGTTCCAACTTCTTTACCATCTTTAAGAGCTGGCATTGTTGTTACTTCATTACCGCTTGGGTCTACCAATTTAACAGTTGTTTTATCAATTGGTGCTACTTCATCACCTTGTTTGAACATTGACTCTGTTTCTTGAGTTTGTGGTTGGCCTTGTTTTCCAGTTGTTTCTTTTGGTTCTGCTGTTGGTACTACTGGAGTTACTGTTGGTGTGTAAGTTGTTTCTACCTTAGTTCCGTTAGTATCCTTCGCTACAACCTTAGCTGGATCTGGTGTGCCTGTGAAGTCTTTGTTTGGTTGGAATGTAATTACTCCTGTTGTTGGATCAATTGTGTATGTTCCAACTTCTTTACCATCTTTAAGAGCTGGCATTGTTGTTACTTCGTTACCACTTGGGTCTACCAATTTAACAGTTGTTTTATCAATTGGTGCTACTTCATCACCTTGTTTGAACATTGACTCTGTTTCTTGAGTTTGTGGTTGACCTTGTTTTCCAGTTGTTTCTTTTGGTTCTGCTGTTGGTACTACTGGGGTTACTGTTGGTGTGTAAGTTGTTTCTACCTTAGTTCCGTTAGTATCCTTCGCTACAACCTTAGCTGGATCTGGTGTGCCTGTGAAGTCTTTGTTTGGTTGGAATGTGATCACTCCTGTTGTTGGATCAATTGTGTATGTTCCAACTTCCTTGCCATCTTTAAGAGCTGGCATTGTTGTTACTTCGTTACCACTTGGGTCTACCAATTTAACAGTTGTCTTATCAATTGGTGCTACTTCATCACCTTGTTTGAACATTGACTCTGTTTCTTGAGTTTGTGGTTGACCTTGTTTTCCAGTTGTTTCTTTTGGTTCTGCTGTTGGTACTACTGGAGTTACTGTTGGTGTGTAAGTTGTTTCTACCTTAGTTCCGTTAGTATCCTTCGCTACAACCTTAGCTGGATCTGGTGTGCCTGTGAAGTCTTTGTTTGGTTGGAATGTGATCACTCCTGTTGTTGGATCAATTGTGTATGTTCCAACTTCCTTGCCATCTTTAAGAGCTGGCATTGTTGTTACTTCGTTACCACTTGGGTCTACCAATTTAACAGTTGTCTTATCAATTGGTGCTACTTCATCACCTTGTTTGAACATTGACTCTGTTTCTTGAGTTTGTGGTTGACCTTGTTTTCCAGTTGTTTCTTTTGGTTCTGCTGTTGGTACTACTGGAGTTACTGTTGGTGTGTAAGTTGCTGTAGCTGGTGTTCCATTCTTATCTTTAGCTTCAACAGTTGCTGGATCTGGTGTGCCTGTGAAGTCTTTATTTGGTTTAAAGGTTACAACACCTGTTAATGGATCGATTACGTATTTACCAACTTCTTTTCCATCTTTTGTTGCTGGAATTTCTTTGTCATCAACTGGTTGTCCATTTACTACGAATTTAGCTGGTTGCTGTTCGTTGATTGTAATTGGTGCTGTTTCATCACCTTGTGTAAAGACAGGTTTACCTGTTTGTTCTTGACCTTGTTTACCTTCAGATGTAACTGGTGCTCCTGTCGGTGTTACTGGTGTTACTTCTGGAGTATATTTTCCTTTTGAAGTAACTGGAACTTTGTTTCCTTCTGAGTCAGTTGCTGTTACTGATACTTGTACATTAACACCTTTAGCTTTTCCTGTAAATGTTGGAAGTGGTTCAAATGTTACTACACCTGTTGTTGGATCGATTGAGTATGTTCCTTCTCCATCAACTACCACTTTACCTTCAGCATTAGCTCCTTCTAGTGAGTATGCAGCTGTTGTCCAGTCTACATTTGTTCCATCAGGTGTATTAGTCGCAGTGTTTAGTTCTTCAAAGCGCTCTTTCCCTGAAATAGATGTTTGTGTTTGACCTTGTTTTCCAGTCGTTTCATCATCAGCTGGGTCAATTCCGTATACAGTTGGTGTATATGTATTTTCTACCGCTACTGTTACTGGATTTCCTGATTCATCGTTGAATGTTACATTCGCTGAAACTTTCATCGGTGTAGCTGTTCCTACAAATCCTTCTGCAGGAGTGAAGCTTACTTCACCTGTTGTTGGATCTACTGTGTAAGTCCCTTCTGCAGTTGTTACTGAAGAAGCTTTGTTTCCTGTTGCTGGATCTACTAGTTTGTAATCTGATACTGTAGTTCCTTCTTTTCCATCATTGAAATTATCTGCCATTGAGTCAGTTTGTTTTTGACCTTGAGCTCCTGATGATTTCTCTGGATCTGTTACTACGATGTAGTAAGTTGTTTCTGCTACTGCATCTTCTGTTACTTCTCCAGCATCTGTTCCCCCTACTGTTGGAGTTGTTACAACCCCATTTGAATCTACTGCGCTTACTGTTACTTTGTAACGTCCTTTTTGAGATAATACATAAGCGTTAGCTTTAGCTAAGTTTGCTTCTGCAGCTGTTTTAAGAGCTGCACGCGCAGTTTCTACCGCTCTTTCAGCTTCTAAAGCTGCAGTACGCGCTGACTCTACTTCAGTATTTTTTGTCGATAGATTTGCTTTAGCTGTTTCTAATTGTGTTTCTATAGATGCTTTCAACTCTTTAACACGCGCAAGTCTTTTCTCTGCTAAATCTTGAGATGTTGGAGAAATCGAACGCAATTTTAAGTTATCTAATGCTTTTTGAGCATCTTCTACCATTCTTGTTTGACGATCTAATAGTTCTTGAAGACGTGCTAATTCATTTTGTGTATCTTGATATTCTTTTACAGCAGTTGCAGCTGCTTGAGTTTTAGCTGCCGCAGTACGTTGAGCCGTGATATAGGCAGTTTCTTCAGCTTGAGCTCCATCAAAAGTAGTGACTGTTCCGTCTGGTGCAGTTGCTGTTACTTTTGTTTTAATAGTATCAGAATCTGTTGCTGATGATTTGTCATCGATTGTATCTGCGAATGCTACATTTGCTTTAGTTGATTTAATTAAGTCTACTGATGTACCTTTTGCTTCTGAATAACTTGTTGAAGTCCCTGTTGGTTTAGCATTTTGAATTGATGCTACATCTGTAGAAGATGCTTCACGGTATGCTACATACCCTTTAAATCCTGATGCTGTTTCTACTTCCCAACCAGCATTTGATTCTTTAGCTGTTACCGCTGTACCGTCAGAAGATGTCCATTGGTTTGTTACTGAGTCATAACTTACTGTAACTACCATTCCTTGTTCTGAAGATGTGTTATCTTTTTTAATTAAAGTCTCTGTACGTGTAACATTACCTACTGCTGTTACCTCACCATTTTTACGGATTTCAGCAATTTTATCTACTAATGTTGCCGCTGAAGATGTTCTATTCCATGTACGTTCAAATTCATAAACAACGAATTTAACATCACCATTTGCTTGAGCATCTGTATAAACACGACGTTCAATAAGAGTTGATGTACCATTACCATTGTCTGTTAATTCATAAGCTTTTTCTGTAGGTAATGAATATTTACCTGTTGCACTGTTAAACATTGCTTTGTATGTGTTTCCTGCTGCGTCAGTTACCATAGCAAATTCACGTTGAATATTCGCTTTAACCTTATCAGTTGTTGCTTTTGCTACAATATTATCCACACCTACATATTTAGTAGATTCTGGTGTTACAGTTAAGTTAACAGTTGAATCTCCTGTTGTAGATGCAGCTCCTAATACCGCACCTTCTTGTACAGCCGTGTTTGTAGTACCTGCAGCTACTGTCCAGTTTCCATTTTTAACTTCAAGTTTTGTAACTGTTCCATCTGGCATTGTAATTTCCGCTTTATTAGCACCTTTTGAAATTGTCATAGGTACATTTGTTGCATAAGCTTCAACATTCTTAACAGTAATTTTAGGTGCTACTGCGATTGTAATATTTTCATGGGCTTCTTGACCATACATATTCCAATCCTGATTTTTCGCGTTGGTTGTGTTATTATAGTCTTTCGCATAAACAGTTGCTGTATAAATTCCAGCTTCTGACGCTGTTCCAGTAATATCTCCAGTTTTTGGATCGTAATTTAATCCTGGTACAACATCATTTATCGAAGTTTTACTTCCCGTATAATTACCGTTTATGGCTGTATGGGCTGTGACAGTTTGTGGTCCGTTCTCGGTATTTATTTTAGATCCATCAACTGCAGTAAAGGTTGCTCCCTTCGTGGTTCCAGAAGCTGTTTTTGAACCGGCAACAACTTTTGCTCCACCATCTCTGTATACATAATCAGTTCTTTCATCACGACTCATTCCATCGTTATCAACATATTTAATATTATGATTAACTTGATCGCCTATTGTTACTAATTTTGATGACCCTTGAATACGTGGTGCAGAGCTATCTTGCCATCCAATCCATCCAGCTGTTAAGTCTCTGAAAGTAACTTGCTGAGTAGCTCCACCTTTCTCTACAGTTACAATATAGCGCATGTCATATACACCGTTTTGAAGAGTAGATGCTACATATCCTTCTACAGTATCTGTAGTTGCATTATAAGCTAATCCAGGAGGTAAGTTGCTCGCTTCAACTTTTGCAATTGTGTATCCTGCAGCAGTTGCCTCTGGTGATAAACTAAAACGTTTTTTTACATCTGTAAGATATACATAGTGGTCTCCTTGCTGATAAGTATATCCGTAGATTTCTGTAGCTAAGTATTCGTAAGGTCCACCTGCACCCCATACATTATTGTTGTTAGCTTTACCAGTAGCACGAAGTTTCCCTTTCCATAGTTCTGCTTCACGTCCCACTTTTTGAGCTTCTGTTTTTGATAAAGGGATGTCTGTACGCCCACTAACCCCTGCTTGTCCACTATTAGCCGCAGGTACATCAGTGTTCTCAGATTGATATCCATGA
>NZ_JAJNSA010000018.1:0-33510 GCF_027497875.1 Streptococcus sp. SM3
CTTCGTGGGGAGAAATCAGGAACAACCTTCCGTGTAGGTCAGCAAATCCGTATCCGAGTTGAAAGAGCCGACAAGATGACGGGTGAAATTGACTTCTCTTACATCCCAAGTGAGTTTGATGTGATTGAAAAAGGCTTGAAACAGTCTAGTCGCAGTGACAGAGGGCGTGGTTCAAGTCGTCGTTCAGATAAGAAGGAAGATAAGAGAAAATCAGGACGCTCAAATGATAAGCGCAAGCATTCACAAAAAGACAAGAAGAAAAAAGGAAAGAAACCTTTTTATAAGGAAGTAGCTAAGAAAGGAGCCAAGCATGGCAAAGGGCGAGGGAAAGGTCGTCGCACAAAATAAAAAGGCGCGTCATGACTATACAATCGTAGATACGCTAGAGGCAGGAATGGTCCTGACTGGAACTGAAATCAAGAGTGTGCGAGCAGCTCGAATCAATCTCAAGGATGGCTTTGCCCAAGTAAAAAATGGGGAGGTCTGGTTGAGTAATGTTCATATCGCTCCTTACGAAGAGGGCAATATCTGGAACCAAGAACCAGAACGTCGTCGAAAACTCTTACTACATAAAAAGCAAATCCAAAAGTTGGAACAAGAGACTAAAGGAACAGGAATGACCCTGGTTCCCCTTAAAGTCTATATCAAAGATGGCTATGCCAAGCTTCTTTTAGGACTTGCCAAAGGGAAGCATGACTATGACAAACGGGAGTCTATCAAACGTCGTGAACAAAACCGCGATATCGCGCGTGTCATGAAAGCAGTCAACCAGCGATAAAAAGAGGAATGAAAATGGAAAAACTAGTTGCCTATAAACGCATGCCCTTGTGGAATAAACAAACTATGCCTGAAGCTGTTCAGCAGAAACACAATACCAAGGTTGGGACTTGGGGCAAGATTACTGTTTTAAAAGGAACTCTCAAGTTTATTGAATTGACAGAGGATGGGGATGTTCTAGCTGAACACCTATTTGAAGCAGGGGCTGACAATCCCATGGCACAACCACAAGCCTGGCACCGAGTGGAGGCTGTAACAGACGATGTAGAATGGTATTTAGAATTTTATTGTAAACCTGAGGATTATTTCCCTAAAAAATACAATACCAATCCTGTTCATTCAGAGGTCCTAGAGGCTATGCAGAAAGTAAAACCAGGGAAAGCCTTAGATTTGGGCTGTGGTCAAGGCCGTAATGCTCTCTTTCTAGCCCAGCAAGGTTTTGATGTGACAGCTGTGGATCAAAATGAATTGGCCCTTGAAATCTTACAAAGCATTGTGGAGCAGGAAGACCTGGATATGCCTGTAGGTCTTTACGATATCAATTCAGCTAGTATTGGGCAAGCGTATGATTTCATCGTATCGACAGTTGTTTTGATGTTTTTGCAAGCAGACCGCATTCCTGCAATTATCAAAAATATGCAGGAGCATACCACGGTCGGTGGTTATAATCTTATCGTTTGTGCCATGGACACGGAGGATTATCCTTGCTCGGTTAACTTCCCATTCACTTTTAAAGAAGGGGAATTGGCAAACTACTACAAGGATTGGGAGTTGGTCAAGTACAATGAAAATCCTGGTCATCTTCACCGTCGCGATGAGAATGGCAATCGTATTCAACTACGCTTTGCGACCATGCTAGCTAAAAAAATCAAATAAGTATGAATGAAGATTAGGAAATTTCCTGATCTTTTTTCTTTTTTTACGAATAATATAGAAAAGGAGGGAAATCATGTTTGTTGCGAGAGATGCTCGGGGAGAATTGGTAAATGTGTTAGAGGATAAACTTGAGAAGCAAGCATACACCTGCCCAGCTTGTGGAGGTCAGCTCCGTTTGCGTCAAGGACCAAGTGTCCGGACCCATTTTGCACATAAATCTTTAAAAGACTGTGATTATTCCTCTGAAAATGAAAGCCCAGAACACCTGTCCAATAAGGAAGTCCTCTATCACTGGTTGAAAAAAGATGCAGAGGTGCAATTAGAATACCCTCTTCCAGACCTTAAACAGATTGCGGATGTATTTGTAAATCGCAATCTAGCTCTAGAAGTCCAATGTAGTCCCTTGCCTCAAAAAGTTCTTAAAGAGCGTAGCGAGGGCTATCGTAGTCAAGGTTACCAAGTACTGTGGTTGCTGGGAGAAAAACTTTGGCTCAAAGAGCGGTTGACTCGTCTGCAAGAAGGTTTTCTCTATTTCAGTCAAAACATGGGCTTTTATGTTTGGGAATTAGACAGTGAAAAACAAGTTTTAATACTCAAATACCTGATTCATCAAAATCTCCGAGGTAAACTCCATTATCAGATTAAGGAATTTCCCTATGGTCAAGGTAAACTACTGGAGATATTACGTATTCCCTATAAGAAACAAAAAATATCTCATTTTACAGTGTCTGAGGATAAGAACATCTGTCGCTATATCCGACAACAACTCTATTATCAAAATCCTTTTTGGATGAAAGAACAAGCAGAAGCCTATCAAAAGGGAGAAAATCTCCTGACTTATGGGCTAAAAGAATGGTATCCACAAATTCGACCAATAGTAGGTAATTTTTGCCAAATTGAGCAAGATTTGACTCGCTATTATCAGTATTTTCAAATCTATTACCAAGAAAATCCTCAAAATGATTGGCAAAAGCTTTATCCACCAGCCTTTTATCAGCAATATTTCTTGAAAAATATGGTAGAATAGAAAAGATGGAGGAATCTAATGGTATTACAAAGAAATGAAATAAATGAAAAAGATACATGGGATCTATCAACGATTTACCCAACTGACCAGGCTTGGGAAGAAGCCTTAAAAGATTTAACAGAACAATTGGAGAAAGTAGCCCAGTATGAAGGCCATCTCCTGGATAGTGCGGATAGCCTACTAGAAATTACTGAATTTTCTCTTGAAATGGAACGCCAAATGGAGAAGCTTTACGTTTATGCTCATATGAAGAATGACCAAGACACACGTGAAGCCAAGTACCAAGAGTACTATGCCAAGGCCATGACTCTCTATAGCCAGCTAGACCAAGCCTTTTCATTCTATGAACCTGAATTTATGGAAATCAGTGAAAAGCAGTATGCTGACTTTTTAGAAGCTCAACCAAAATTGCAGGTTTATCAACACTATTTTGACAAGCTTTTACAAGGCAAGGAACACGTTCTTTCACAACGTGAAGAAGAATTATTAGCTGGAGCTGGAGAAATCTTTGGTTCGGCAAGTGAAACCTTCGCTATCTTGGACAATGCGGATATTGTGTTCCCTTATGTCCTCGACGATGATGGTAAGGAAGTTCAGCTATCTCATGGGACTTACACACGCTTGATGGAGTCTAAAAACCGTGAGGTTCGTCGTGGTGCCTATCAAGCTCTTTATGCGACTTATGAGCAATTCCAACATACCTATGCAAAAACCTTGCAAACCAATGTTAAGGTGCAAAACTACCGTGCAAAAGTTCGCAACTATAAGAGCGCTCGTCATGCAGCCCTAGCGGCCAATTTTGTTCCAGAAAGTGTTTATGACAATTTGGTAGCAGCAGTTCGCAAGCATTTGCCACTCTTGCATCGTTACCTTGTGCTACGTTCAAAAATCTTGGGAATTTCAGACCTCAAGATGTACGATGTCTACACACCACTTTCATCTGTTGAATACAGTTTTACCTACCAAGAAGCCTTGAAAAAAGCAGAAGAAGCCTTGGCAGTCTTGGGTGAGGATTACTTGAGCCGTGTTAAACGTGCCTTCAGTGAGCGTTGGATTGATGTTTACGAAAATCAAGGCAAGCGTTCAGGGGCTTACTCTGGTGGTTCTTACGATACTAATGCCTTTATGCTTCTTAACTGGCAGGACAATCTAGACAATCTCTTTACCCTTGTCCATGAGACTGGTCACAGTATGCACTCAAGCTATACTCGTGAAACTCAGCCTTATGTTTACGGAGATTATTCTATCTTCTTGGCTGAGATTGCCTCAACGACCAATGAAAATATCTTGACGGAGAAATTATTGGAAGAAGTAGAAGATGATGCAACGCGCTTTGCTATTCTCAATAACTTCCTAGATGGTTTCCGTGGAACAGTTTTCCGCCAAACTCAATTTGCTGAGTTTGAACACGCCATTCACCAAGCGGATCAAAATGGTGAAGTCTTGACAAGCGATTTCTTAAATAAACTCTATGCAGACTTGAACCAAGAGTATTATGGATTGAGTAAGGAAGACAATCCTGAAATCCAATACGAGTGGGCTCGCATTCCACACTTCTACTATAACTACTATGTATATCAATATTCAACAGGTTTTGCGGCCGCCTCAGCCTTGGCTGAAAAGATTGTCCATGGTAGTCAAGAAGACCGTGACTGCTATATCGACTACCTCAAGGCAGGTAAGTCTGACTATCCACTTAATGTCATGAGAAAAGCTGGTGTTGATATGGAGAAGGAAGATTACCTAAACGATGCCTTTGCTGTCTTTGAACGTCGCTTAAATGAGTTTGAAGTCCTTGTTGAAAAATTGGGATTGGCATAAGATGGTTGAATCGTATAGTAAAAATGCCAACCATAATATGCGTCGTCCTGTTGTCAAAGAAGAAATTGTGGACTTGATGCGTCAGCGCCAAAAGCAAGTCACAGGCTCTTTGAAAGGATTGGAAGACTTTGCCCGTAAGGAAAATATTCCCATTATTCCCCATGAAACGGTAGCTTATTTCCGTTTTCTCATGGAAACCATGCAACCTAAAAACATTCTGGAAATTGGGACGGCCATCGGGTTTTCAGCCCTCTTGATGGCAGAACATGCGCCAAATGCCAAGATTACAACCATTGACCGCAATCCAGAGATGATTGGATTTGCCAAGGAAAATTTTGCTCAATTTGACAGTCGCAAGCAAATTACGCTCTTAGAAGGAGATGCGGTAGATGTCTTATCTACCTTGACAGAGTCCTATGATTTCGTCTTTATGGATTCAGCCAAGTCTAAATACATCGTCTTTCTGCCAGAAATCCTCAAACATTTGGAAGTCGGTGGTGTGGTTGTCTTGGATGATATTTTCCAAGGTGGTGATGTTGCCAAGGACATTATGGAGGTTCGTCGTGGCCAGCGAACTATTTATCGAGGCCTTCAAAGATTATTTGATGCAACTTTAGACAATCCAGGACTCACTGCAACATTATTACCTTTAGGGGACGGCATTCTCATGCTTCGTAAAAATGTAGCAGATGTTCAATTGCCTGACAGCGAATAATTTTCAGAAAAATTTAAGAAAATATAGTAAAATAGATAGGGTAACACTTATCTCAAAGGAGTAGACATGAAGAAAAAACTATTGGCAGGTGCCATTACACTATTATCAGTAGCAACTTTAGCAGCTTGTTCTAAAGGTTCAGAGGGGGCAGACCTTATCAGCATGAAAGGGGATGTCATCACAGAACATCAATTTTATGAGCAAGTAAAAATCAATCCTTCAGCCCAACAAGTCTTGTTGAACTTGACTATTCAAAAAGTATTTGAGAAGCAATATGGCTCAGAAGTAGATGACAAAGAAATCGATGATATCATTTCTGGAGAAGAAAAACAATATGGTGAGAATTACCAACGTGTCTTATCACAATCAGGTATGACTCTTGAAACACGTAAAGCACAAATTCGTACAAGTAAATTAGTTGAATTTGCAGTTAAAAAGGCTGCAGAAGCTGAATTAACTGATGAAGCGTATAAGAAAGCATTTGAGAGCTATACTCCGGACGTAACTGCTCAAATTATTCGTCTTGATAATGAGGATAAAGCGAAAGAAGTCCTCGAAAAAGCTAAGGCAAGTGGCGCAGATTTCGCTCAATTAGCTAAAGATAACTCAACTGATGAGAAAACCAAAGCTAACGGTGGTGAAATTACTTTTGATTCAGCTTCAACAGAGGTACCAGATCAAGTTAAGAAAGCAGCTTTTACCTTGGATGTTAATGGCATTTCTGATGTCATTACAGCTACTGGTACTCAAGCATACAGCAGTCAGTATTACATTGTAAAACTCATTAAGAAAACAGAAAAGTCATCTAATATCGATGACTACAAAGAAAAATTGAAAACTGTTATCTTGACTCAAAAACAAAATGATGCATCATTTGTTCAAAGTATTGTCGGAAAAGAATTGCAAGCAGCTAATATCAAGGTTAAAGACCAAGCCTTCCAAAATATCTTTACCCAATATATCGGTGGTGGCGATTCAAGCTCAAGCAGTTCTTCAAAAGAATAAAACAGAAAAGAGCCAAGTGCTCTTTTTCTTATGAGAAAATCTTCTATCTTAAGGGTAAGAGTTTTTTTCTTTCGGAAAAAATGGTATAATAGCAATCAAAACTAGAAAATAAACGGAATTTGGGAATAATTTCTTTTGTTCTCATTAGATTGGTGATACTATGAAGATTAGTAAGAGGCACCTGTTAAACTATTCTATTCTAGTTCCTTACTTACTTTTATCTATTTTGGGCTTGATTGTAGTCTATTCTACAACCAGTGCCATTCTTATCGAAGAAGGTAAAAGTGCCCTCCAATTGGTTCGAAGTCAGGGAATGTTTTGGATATTTAGTTTAATATTGATTGCCTTGATATATAAGCTGAAATTGAATTTTTTGAGAAAAGAACGACTGTTATTTATTGTTATGTTTGTTGAGCTGATTCTCTTAGCTCTGGCTCGGCTAATTGGTACGCCAGTCAATGGAGCCTATGGTTGGATTTCAGTAGGACCTTTGACCATTCAGCCAGCTGAGTATTTGAAGATTATCATCGTCTGGTACTTGGCCCAACGTTTTTCAAAACAACAGGATGAAATTAGTGTTTACGATTTTCAAGTTTTAACTCAAAATCAATGGATTCCTCGAGCTTTTAATGATTGGCGTTTTGTCCTCTTGGTAATGATAGGAAGTTTGGCCATTTTCCCAGATTTGGGGAATGCTACCATATTAGCTCTGGTCGCCTTGATTATGTATACAGTTAGTGGGATTGCTCATCGTTGGTTTATAGCCTTTATCGGTATATTGTTTGGAGTTTCAGCCCTATCCTTATCAACTATCTCTATGATTGGGGTTGATAAGTTTTCAAAAGTTCCAGTATTTGGTTACGTTGCCAAGCGTTTCAGTGCCTACTTTAATCCCTTTGCTGATTTGGCAGGAGCAGGCCACCAACTTGCAAATTCCTACTTTGCCATGGTAAATGGTGGTTGGTTTGGTCTAGGATTAGGAAATTCAATTGAAAAACGTGGTTATTTACCAGAGGCCCATACAGATTTTGTATTTTCAATTGTCATTGAAGAGTTTGGATTTGTGGGAGCCAGCTTGATTTTAGCCCTTGTCTTTTTCCTGATTTTACGAATTATCCTAGTAGGTATTCGTGCTAAGAATCCCTTTAATTCCATGATGGCGATTGGGGTTGGGGGGATGATGCTGGTACAGGTATTTGTCAATATCGGTGGAATTTCTGGCATTATTCCTTCGACGGGAGTAACCTTCCCCTTCCTATCACAAGGTGGGAACAGTCTCCTAGTCTTGTCTGTAGCCATCGCCTTTGTCTTAAATATTGATGCAAGTGAAAAACGTGCTCAATTATATGAGGAGTTAGAAACTCACTCATCAAACTATATGTAGAGTTGATAGTGGAAAGGATGACCTATGTCTCTTCAAAAATTAGAAAACTATAGTAATAAAGCTGTCGTGCAAGAAGAAGTATTGATTTTAACAGAATTGTTAGAAGATATCACTAAAAATATGCTTGCCCCAGAGACTTTTGCAAAAATCATGGAGTTGAAAGAATTATCAACTCAAGAAGATTATCGAGGCTTGAACCAATTGGTTACTAGTCTGTCAAATGATGAAATGGCTTATATTTCACGCTATTTCTCCATCTTGCCTCTCTTGATTAATATTTCAGAAGATGTGGATTTGGCCTATGAAATTAACCATCAAAATAATATCGATCAAGATTATCTTGGTAAATTATCAGCAACGATTAAAATGGTTGCAGAAAAAGAAAATGCGGTTGAAATTTTAGAACATTTGAATGTTGTCCCTGTTTTGACTGCCCATCCAACACAAGTACAACGTAAGAGTATGTTGGATTTGACCAACCATATCCATACCCTCTTGCGTAAGTATCGTGATGTGAAATTAGGATTGATTAATAAGGAAAAATGGCATAATGATCTCCGTCGTTACATTGAGATTATCATGCAGACAGACATGATTCGTGAAAAGAAATTGAAAGTGACCAATGAAATCACGAATGTCATGGAATACTACAATAGTTCATTCCTGAAGGCAGTTCCTCATTTGACTGCTGAGTACAAGCGTCTGGCTAAAAAACATGGACTGGAGTTGAAACATCCTAAACCAATTACCATGGGAATGTGGATTGGTGGAGACCGTGATGGGAATCCTTTTGTTACAGCAGATACCTTGAAACAATCTGCTATGACCCAGTGTGAGGTCATCATGAACTACTATGATGAAAAGATTTACCAACTTTATCGTGAATTCTCCCTCTCGACTAGTATCGTCAATGTGAGCAAGCAAGTCAGAGAAATGGCTCGTCAATCCAAGGACAACTCTATTTATCGTGAAAAAGAGCTTTACCGTCGTGCCTTGTTTGATATTCAATCAAAAATCAAAGCAACAAAAACTTATCTGATTGAAGATAAGGAAGTTGGAGCTCGCTATGAAACAGCTAATGATTTTTATAAGGATTTAATTACTATTCGTGATTCCCTCTTGGAAAATAAGGGTGAAGCACTGATTTCTGGTGATTTTGTTGAGTTAATTCAGGCAGTTGAAATTTTTGGTTTCTATTTGGCATCTATTGACATGCGTCAAGATTCTAGTGTTCATGAAGCCTGTGTAGCTGAACTCTTGAAATCAGCAGGAATTCATTCGCGTTATAGCGAACTAAGTGAAGAAGAAAAATGCCAGCTTCTATTGAAAGAATTGGAAGAAGATCCACGTATTCTTTCTGCCACTCATGTTGAAAAATCAGAGTTACTTGAAAAAGAATTAGCAATCTTTAAGGAAGCTCGTAAGTTGAAAGATAAGTTGGGAGATGATGTCATTCGTCAGACCATCATTTCACATGCAACCAGCGTATCTGACATGTTGGAATTGGCTATCTTGCTAAAAGAAGTAGGGTTAGTTGATAAAGAAAGAGCCCGTGTTCAAATTGTACCTCTCTTTGAAACAATCGAGGACTTGGACCATTCAGAAGAAACCATGAGAGAATACCTTTCTCTTCCTCTTGCCAAGAGATGGATTGCTTCACGCAATAACTATCAAGAAATCATGTTGGGCTACTCTGACAGTAATAAAGATGGTGGTTACCTATCATCATGTTGGACCCTCTACAAGGCTCAACAACAATTGACTGCTATTGGAGATGAATTTGGCGTTAAGGTTACCTTCTTCCACGGCCGTGGTGGTACTGTCGGTCGTGGTGGTGGACCAACCTATGAAGCCATCACCTCTCAACCGCTCAAGTCTATTAAGGATCGTATCCGCTTGACGGAGCAGGGTGAAGTAATTGGGAATAAATACGGTAATAAAGACGCAGCTTACTATAACCTTGAAATGCTAGTATCCGCAGCCATTAACCGTATGATTACTCAGAAGAAGAGCGATACCAACACCTCAAATCGTTATGAAGCTATTATGGATCAAGTGGTAGACCGTAGTTACGATATATACCGTGATTTGGTCTTTGGGAATGACCATTTCTATGATTATTTCTTCGAGTCAAGTCCAATTAAGGCTATTTCAAGCTTTAACATTGGTTCTCGTCCAGCCGCTCGTAAGACGATTACTGAAATCGGTGGTTTGCGAGCTATCCCTTGGGTATTCTCATGGTCGCAAAGTCGCGTCATGTTCCCTGGCTGGTATGGGGTTGGTTCAAGCTTCAAGGAATTTATCGATAAAAATCCAGAAAATATCGCTATCTTACGAGATATGTACCAAAACTGGCCTTTCTTCCAATCGCTTCTTTCAAATGTCGACATGGTCTTGTCAAAATCAAATATGAATATTGCTTTTGAATATGCCAAACTTTGTGAAGATGATCAAGTAAAAGCAATTTATGAGACTATTTTAAATGAATGGCAAGTTACCAAGGAAGTCATCTTGGCTATCGAAGGTTACGATGAACTCTTGGCTGAAAATCCATATCTAAAAGCAAGTTTGGATTACCGTATGCCTTACTTTAATATTCTCAACTATATCCAGTTGGAGTTGATTAAACGTCAACGTCGTGGAGAATTATCAAGCGATCAAGAAAAATTAATCCATACAACCATCAACGGAATTGCGACAGGTCTTCGTAATTCAGGCTGATACCTATCAAACTTCCTCTTTTCTATAGGGGAAGTTTTTGAATCTTTCAAAAAATGCTAAAAGAGTCTTGACAAGTAGTTGAAAAATGATATAATTTAAACATTCAGAAAAGTAATCATTCAAACTTTTTAGAGAGTCTGTGGAAGCTGAAAACAGATAAGTTGTGATGATGAAAATTGGGCTGAATGTTATTTAGAATTTGAAATCATAAAAATTCGGTGAGCACACCTTACAGTGCATCTCGTTATTGCGAGACAGAGCGATAGGGAAATTCCCTATAATTGAGGTGGTACCGCGCATCGACGTCCTCACACAAGTTTTTTGTGTGAGGACTTTTTTGATGGAGGTTAGTATGGAAAGAAAACGATGGCGTCGCTTGTTCGGATAAGTGAAGTAGTTTAAAGGAATTAAAAAGGAGAAATAGAATGAAAAATAAACGTTTAATTGGAATTATCGCTGCATTAGCAGTCTTAGTAGCAGGAAGCTTGATTTACTCTTCAATGAATAAACCAGAAGCTAAAAATGAAAAGAAAGTTGCCAAAGTTGGTGTCCTTCAATTTGTGAGCCATCCATCTCTTGATTTGATTTATAAAGGGATTCAAGATGGACTGGCAGAAGAAGGCTATAAAGATGATCAGTTGAAAATTGACTTTATGAACTCAGAAGGTGACCAAAGTAAGGTTGCGACAATGAGCAAACAATTGGTTGCAAATGGGAATGACCTTGTGGTTGGTATTGCTACACCAGCTGCTCAAGGTTTGGCAAGCGCCACAAAAGACCTACCTGTTATCATGGCTGCTATTACAGACCCAATCGGTGCTAACTTGGTTAAAGATTTGAAAAAACCAGGTGGCAACATTACAGGGGTATCTGACCACAATCCAGCTCAACAACAAGTTGAACTCATCAAAGCTCTCACACCAAATGTGAAAACAATCGGAGCTCTTTACTCAAGCAGCGAAGACAATTCAAAAACTCAAGTCGAAGAATTTAAGGCTTATGCTGAAAAAGCAGGTTTGACAGTCGAAACATTTGCTGTTCCTTCAACAAATGAAATTGCTTCAACAGTTAATGTTATGACTAGTAAGGTCGATGCTATCTGGGTTCCAATTGATAACACTATTGCTTCAGCCTTCTCAACTGTTGTTTCAAGTAATCAATCCGCTAAAAAACCAATTTACCCAAGTGCAACTGCCATGGTAGAAGCTGGTGGTTTGGCATCAGTTGTAGTTGATCAACATGATCTCGGTGTGGCAACAGGTAAAATGATTGCACAAGTTTTGAAAGGTGCAAAACCAGCTGATACTCCAGTCAATGTATTTTCAACTGGTAAGTCAGTAATTAACAAAAAATTGGCACAAGAACTAGGTATTACGATTCCTGAATCTGTTCTAAAAGAAGCAGGACAAGTGATTGAATAATCTACAATGGAGGAGTTGGGGACATCTCCTCCAATTTTTTACAATAGAAATCATATAGAAAAGGTTAAGAAACAGATGATATTATCTATTATTTCTCAAGGATTTGTCTGGGCTATTTTAGGTCTGGGAATCTTTATGACATTTAGGATTTTGAACTTTCCAGATATGACGACAGAAGGTTCCTTCCCTCTTGGGGGAGCTGTTGCTGTCACTTTGATAACCAAAGGAGTGAACCCATTTTTAGCGACACTTGTTGCTGTAGGAGCAGGTTGTTTGGCTGGTATGGCAGCAGGCCTTCTTTATACAAAAGGGAAGATTCCAACCTTGCTCTCAGGGATTTTGGTGATGACTTCCTGTCACTCTATCATGCTCTTGATTATGGGACGTGCAAACTTAGGACTGCTTGGAACCAAGCAAATTCAGGATGTTTTGCCTTTTGATTCGGATTTGAATCAACTCTTGACAGGTCTCATCTTTGTCAGTCTTGTTATTGCTCTCATGCTCTTTTTCTTGGATACTAAACTCGGACAAGCCTATATTGCTACAGGTGATAATCCTGATATGGCTAGAAGTTTCGGGATTCATACTGGACGCATGGAGCTCATGGGCTTGGTCTTATCAAATGGTGTGATTGCCCTTGCAGGAGCTCTTATTGCCCAGCAAGAAGGGTATGCCGATGTATCTCGAGGAATTGGGGTTATCGTTGTGGGGCTTGCAAGTTTGATTATTGGAGAAGTTATCTTCAAGAGTTTGAGCTTGGCAGAGCGTCTGATTGCCATAGTTGTAGGTTCTATTGCTTATCAATTCTTAGTGTGGGCAGTTATTGCGCTTGGCTTTAATACAAGTTACCTTCGTTTGTACAGCGCCGTGATTTTAGCAGTCTGCCTCATGATTCCAACATTTAAGCAAACAATCTTGAAAGGAGCCAAGTTAAGCAAATGACAGCAATTGTAGAATTAAAAAATGCAACCAAAGTCGTTAAAAATGGCTTTGATGAAGAAAAGATTATTTTAAATGATGTTTCCTTAGAAATTTTTGAACAGGACTTTATCACGATTTTAGGTGGAAATGGTGCTGGGAAATCGACTCTCTTTAACACTATTGCAGGAACTTTGTCATTAACCAGTGGAACTATTCGTATCTTGGGTGAAGATGTTACTAAGTTTTCACCCGAGAAGCGTGCCAAGTATCTGTCTCGAGTCTTCCAAGATCCCAAGATGGGGACAGCTCCTCGTATGACAGTGGCAGAGAATCTCTTGATTTCCAAGTTTCGTGGTGAAAAGCGTGGATTGTTACCACGACGCTTGTCTAGTTATAAGGATGAATTTCAGGCTACCATTGAAAAAGTGGGAAACGGTCTTGAGAAACACTTGAATACACCGATTGAGTTCTTATCAGGTGGACAAAGACAAGCCTTGAGTCTCTTGATGGCAACCTTGAAGCGTCCTGAATTACTCTTGTTAGACGAGCATACTGCAGCCCTTGATCCAAAGACCAGTGTGGCCTTGATGGAATTGACGGATGAGTTTGTCAAAAAAGATCAGCTGACAGCGCTTATGATTACCCACCATATGGAAGATGCTCTCAAATATGGCAATCGCTTGATTGTCATGAAAGAAGGACGAATTATCCAAGATTTGAAACAAGAAGAAAAAGCAAAAATGAAAATCTCTGATTATTATCAGCTCTTTGAATAAAGTTGGGAAAATGAGTGAAATGGTTTACTTTTTTTCTGAAATAAAGTATACTATATAAAGTAAACTATGATAACATGGAGGTATTGTGTATGGTTGACAAACAAGTCATTGAAGAAATCAAAAACAATGCCAACATTGTGGAAGTCATAGGAGATGTGATTTCTTTACAAAAGGCAGGACGGAACTATCTAGGGCTCTGTCCTTTTCATGGTGAAAAAACACCTTCTTTTAACGTTGTAGAGGACAAGCAGTTTTACCACTGTTTTGGTTGTGGGCGCTCAGGTGATGTCTTTAAGTTCATAGAGGAGTACCAAGGGGTTCCCTTTATGGAGGCTGTCCAAATCTTAGGTCAGCGTGTCGGGATAGAGGTGGAAAAACCGCTTTATAGTGAACAGAAGCCAGCTTCACCCCACCAAGCTCTTTATGATATGCACGAAGATGCTGCCAAATTTTATCATGCTATTCTCATGACAACGACCATGGGGGAAGAGGCCAGAAACTACCTTTATCAGCGTGGTTTGACAGATGAAGTGCTCAAGCATTTTCGGATTGGTTTAGCACCTCCAGAACGAAACTATCTCTATCAACGTTTGTCTGGTCAGTATCGTGATGAGGATTTCCTAGATTCAGGACTGTTTTATCTCTCGGATGCCAATCAATTTGTAGACACCTTTCACAATCGCATTATGTTTCCCCTGACAAATGACCAGGGAAAGGTTATTGCCTTCTCAGGTCGTATCTGGCAGAAAACGGATTCACAAACTTCTAAGTATAAAAATAGCCGATCGACTGCAATTTTTAACAAAAGTTACGAATTATATCATATGGATAGGGCAAAAAAATCTTCTGGTAAAACCAGTGAGATTTACCTGATGGAAGGATTCATGGATGTCATTGCAGCCTATCGGGCTGGAATCGAAAATGCTGTCGCATCTATGGGAACAGCCTTGAGTCGAGAGCATGTTGAGCATTTGAAAAGGCTAACTAAGAAGTTAGTTCTTGTTTATGATGGTGATAAGGCTGGGCAAGCTGCGACATTGAAAGCGCTGGACGAAATTGGTGACATGCCTGTGCAAATCGTTAGCATGCCTGATAACTTGGATCCTGATGAGTATCTACAAAAAAATGGACCAGTAGACTTGGCCTATCTATTAACGAAAACTCGTATTAGTCCGATTGAGTTTTACATTCATCAGTATAAGCCTGAAAACAGTGAAAATCTGCAGGCACAGATTGAGTTTATTGAAAAAATAGCTCCCTTGATTGTTCAAGAAAAATCTATTACTGCTCAAAACAGCTATATACATATTTTAGCTGACAGTCTGGCGTCCTTTGATTATGCCCAGATTGAGCAGATTGTTAATGAGAGTCGTCAGGCGCAAAGGCAGAATCGTATGGAAGGAATTTCCAGACCGACGCCAATCACTATGCCTGTCACCAAGCAGTTATCGGCTATTATGAGGGCAGAAGCCCATCTACTTTATCGAATGATGGAATCTCCCCTTGTTTTGAATGATTACCGTTTACGAGAAGACTTTGCATTTGACACTCCTGAATTTCAGGTTTTATATGACTTGCTTGGCCAGTATGGAAATCTTCCTCCAGAAGTTCTAGCAGAGCAGACAGAGGAAGTTGAAAGAGCATGGTATCAAGTTTTAGCTCAGGATTTACCATCTGAGATGTCACCTCAGGAACTTAGTGAAGTAGAAATGACTCGAAACAAGGCTCTCTTGAATCAGGACAATATGAGAATCAAAAAGAAGGTGCAGGAAGCTAGCCATGTAGGAGATACCGACACAGCCCTAGAAGAATTGGAACGTTTAATTTCCCAAAAGAGAAGAATGGAGTAATAATGGCAACAAAACAAAAAGAAGTAACAACATTTGACGTACAAGTAGCAGAATTTATCCGTAATCATAAACAAAAAGGGACAGCAACTGATGATGAAATCAATGCTAGTCTGGTGATTCCTTTTACCTTGGATGCTGATGGGATTGAAGATCTCTTGCAACGAATTCAGGATGCAGGGATTTCTATCACAGATAACGAAGGAAATCCAAGTGCGCGTGTTCTTAGCACTGAAGAAGAACCAGAACTCAGCGATGAGGATTTGATTGGTTCAACTTCGGCTAAGGTCAATGACCCTGTCCGTATGTACTTGAAAGAAATCGGGGTCGTTCCTCTTTTGACCAATGAAGAGGAAAAAGAATTGGCACTAGCAGTTGAAGCTGGTGATATCGAAGCCAAACAACGTCTTGCGGAAGCCAACCTTCGTTTGGTTGTTTCTATTGCTAAACGCTATGTCGGTCGTGGTATGCAGTTCCTTGACTTGATTCAAGAAGGGAACATGGGCTTGATGAAGGCGGTTGACAAGTTTGATTATTCTAAAGGGTTCAAGTTCTCAACTTACGCAACTTGGTGGATTCGTCAGGCTATCACTCGTGCTATTGCGGATCAAGCTCGTACTATCCGTATCCCAGTTCACATGGTTGAAACGATTAACAAGCTTGTTCGTGAACAGCGTAACCTTCTTCAAGAATTGGGACAAGATCCAACACCAGAACAAATCGCTGAACGTATGGATATGACACCTGATAAGGTTCGTGAAATCTTGAAGATTGCTCAAGAACCGGTATCCCTTGAAACACCAATCGGTGAAGAGGATGATAGCCACCTTGGGGACTTTATCGAAGATGAAGTGATTGAAAATCCAGTGGATTATACAACTCGTATCGTCTTGCGTGAGCAGTTGGATGAGGTCTTGGATACTCTTACAGACCGTGAAGAAAATGTTTTGCGTCTACGTTTTGGGCTAGATGATGGGAAAATGCGTACCCTTGAAGATGTGGGTAAAGTCTTTAACGTGACTCGCGAACGTATCCGTCAGATTGAAGCTAAAGCTTTGAGAAAACTACGCCAACCAAGTCGCAGCAAACCGCTTCGTGATTTTATTGAAGACTAAGAGTGAGGATGAATATGGCTTATACAGAAGAGCAAATTGAAAACATCAAAACACGAATTTTATCAGCCTTGGAAGAAGTTATTGACCCTGAGTTGGGAATCGATATTGTCAATCTTGGTTTGATTTATGAGATTCGTTTTGACGGCGACACAGGACAAACAGAGATTGATATGACTTTGACAACTATGGGTTGTCCCCTAGCAGACCTTTTGACGGATCAGATTTATGATGCCATGACAGAGGTGCCAGAAGTAACGAATACTGAGGTTAAATTAGTCTGGTATCCAGCCTGGACTGTTGAAAAAATGAGTCGCTATGCACGCATTGCCCTAGGCATTAAGTAAACAAATAAAAGTATGTGAGAGATTATTGGAAAAGCGAGGAAATTTCCCCTCTTTTCCCTAGTCTCTCCTTTCTTTTGCTGATTTTATTCCAAGAAAATGATATAATAGTAGTTATGGAAAAAAAGAAATTACGCATCAATATGTTGAGTTCAAGTGAGAAAGTAGCTGGACAAGGAGTTTCAGGTGCCTACCGTGAATTAGTTCGTCTTCTTCACCGTGATGCCAAGGACCAATTGATTGTTACAGAAAATCTTCCAATCGAGGCAGATGTGACTCACTTTCATACAATTGATTTCCCCTATTATTTATCAACATTCCAGAAGAAACGCTCAGGAAGGAAAATTGGCTATGTGCATTTCTTGCCTGATACACTTGAGGGGAGTTTGAAAATTCCATTTTTCTTAAAGGGAATTGTGAAACGCTATGTATTTTCTTTTTACAACCGGATGGAGCACTTGGTGGTGGTCAATCCGATGTTTATCGAGGATTTGGTGGCAGCTGGTATTCCACGTGAAAAAGTGACCTATATTCCTAACTTTGTAAACAAGGAAAAATGGCATCCTCTTCCACAGGAAGAGGTAGCGAGACTGCGTACAGAGCTAGGTCTTAGTGACAATCAGTTTATCGTAGTAGGTGCTGGTCAAGTTCAGAAACGTAAAGGGATTGATGACTTTATCCGTCTGGCTGAGGAATTGCCTGAAATTACCTTTATCTGGGCGGGTGGTTTCTCTTTTGGTGGCATGACAGATGGCTATGAACGCTACAAAAAAATTATGGAAAATCCCCCTAAAAATTTGATTTTTCCAGGTATTGTATCGCCAGAGCAGATGCGTGAATTGTATGCCCTAGCGGACCTTTTCTTGTTGCCTAGTTACAATGAGCTCTTTCCTATGACTATCCTAGAAGCTGCTAGTTGTGAAGCTCCTATTATGTTGCGTGATTTAGATCTTTATAAGGTAATTTTGGAGGGAAATTATCGGGCGACAGCAGATAGAGAAGAGATGAAAGAAGCTATTCTGGAATATCAAGCGAATCCTGCTGCTTTAAAAGATTTGAAAGAAAAAGCTAAGAATATTTCTAGAGAGTATTCTGAAGAGCATCTGTTACAAATCTGGTTGGACTTTTATGAAAAACAAGCCGCTTTAGGGAGAAAGTAAAAAGTGAGGTAATCTATGCGAATTGGTTTATTTACAGATACCTATTTTCCTCAGGTTTCAGGTGTTGCGACCAGTATTCGAACCTTGAAAACAGAACTTGAAAAGCAGGGGCATGCTGTTTTTATCTTTACTACGACAGATAAGGATGTCAATCGCTACGAAGATTGGCAAATCATCCGTATTCCAAGTGTTCCTTTCTTTGCTTTTAAGGATCGCCGCTTTGCCTACCGAGGTTTTAGCAAGGCGCTTGAAATTGCTAAACAATATCAACTGGATATTATCCATACTCAGACAGAATTTTCTCTTGGCTTGTTGGGGATTTGGATTGCGCGTGAATTGAAGATTCCAGTCATCCATACCTATCACACCCAATACGAAGACTACGTGCATTATATTGCTAAGGGTATGTTGATTCGTCCTAGTATGGTCAAGTATCTGGTTAGAGGTTTCCTGCATGATGTGGATGGAGTCATTTGCCCGAGTGAGATTGTCCGAGACTTGCTATCTGACTATAAGGTTAAGGTTGAAAAACGGGTCATTCCAACTGGGATTGAATTAGCCAAGTTTGAGCGTCCAGAAATCAAGCAAGAAAATCTGGAAGAACTGCGTAGTAAACTAGGGATTCAAGATGATGAAAAGATGTTGCTTAGTCTTTCCAGAATTTCCTATGAAAAAAATATTCAAGCAGTACTAGCAGCCTTTGCAGAAGTTCTGAAAGAAGAAGACAAGGTCAAACTGGTGGTAGCTGGGGATGGTCCTTATCTGGATGACCTCAAAGAGCAAGCCCAGAAACTAGAGATTCAAGACTCCGTTATCTTTACAGGTATGATTGCTCCTAGTGAGACCGCTCTTTACTATAAGGCGGCGGATTTCTTCATCTCGGCATCGACAAGTGAAACGCAAGGTTTGACATACTTGGAAAGCTTAGCCAGTGGAACACCTGTCATTGCACATGGAAATCCTTATCTGGACAATCTGATCAGTGATAAAATGTTTGGAACCTTGTATTACGGTGAACATGATTTGGCTGGTGCTATTTTAGAGGCCCTGATTGCAACACCAGACATGAATGAGCATACTTTATCAGAGAAGTTGTACGAGATTTCAGCTGAAAACTTTGGGAAACGAGTACATGAGTTTTATCTGGATTCCATCATTTCAAATAACTTCCGGAAAGATTTAGCCAAAGATGATACGGTTAGCCAGCGTATCTTTAAGACAGTTTTGTATTTACCGCAACAGGTGGTTGCTGTGCCCGTAAAAGGCTCTAGACGAATGCTGAGGGCTTCAAAAACACAGTTGATCAGCATCAGAGATTATTGGAAAGACCATGAAGAATAGAAAGAGGAATAGCTATGAAAAAACAATTGATGAGAAGTGGTAGTGATCAAAAAATTGCTGGAGTATGTGCTGGGGTCGCAAATTATTTTGATATTGATCCGACTATTGTTCGTGTAATATGGGGTGTTCTTGCATTTTGTTATGGGGCAGGAATTGTAGCTTATATCATTTTATGGATTATTGCGCCGGTAGCAAGTGACTATTGAAAACTAGCTGAATTCATGCTAAGATAATAGAAAATAGAATGTAACGAAGGAGATAAAAATGGCATTTGGAGATAATGGAAAACGTAAAAAAACTATGTTTGAGAAATTAACCTTGCTTATCGTACTTATCATGTTAGTAGCAAGTATTTTGGGGATTTTTGCAACTGCAATTGGTGCCCTCAGTAATCTATAAAATAGATTAAAGAAAATTTTGTGACTGGGATTTCCCAGCCCTTTTTTAAAGTGAGAAGAAAAAATGAGTATGTTTTTAGATACAGCCAAGATCAAGGTCAAGGCTGGTAATGGTGGCGATGGTATGGTTGCCTTTCGCCGTGAAAAATATGTCCCTAATGGCGGTCCTTGGGGTGGTGACGGTGGTCGTGGAGGTAATGTGGTCTTCGTTGTAGACGAAGGTCTACGTACTCTCATGGATTTCCGCTACAATCGTCATTTCAAGGCTGATTCTGGTGAAAAAGGAATGACCAAAGGGATGCATGGGCGTGGTGCTGAGGATCTTAGAGTTCGAGTACCACAAGGAACGACTGTGCGTGATGCCGAGACTGGCAAGGTCTTGACAGATTTGATTGAACATGGGCAAGAATTTATCGTTGCCCACGGTGGTCGTGGTGGTCGTGGAAATATCCGCTTTGCAACACCAAAAAATCCTGCACCGGAAATATCTGAAAATGGAGAACCAGGTCAGGAACGTGAGTTACAATTGGAATTAAAAATCTTGGCAGATGTTGGTTTAGTAGGCTTCCCCTCTGTTGGGAAATCAACACTTTTAAGTGTTATCACCTCAGCTAAGCCTAAAATTGGTGCCTACCACTTTACGACAATTGTGCCAAATCTAGGAATGGTTCGTACCCAATCAGGTGAATCCTTTGCAGTAGCTGATTTACCAGGTTTGATTGAAGGAGCTAGTCAGGGAGTCGGTCTGGGAACTCAGTTCCTCCGTCACATCGAGCGTACACGTGTCATCCTTCACATCATTGATATGTCAGCTAGTGAAGGGCGTGATCCATATGAGGATTATCTTGCTATCAATAAAGAGCTAGAGTCATACAATCTCCGTTTGATGGAGCGTCCACAGATTATCGTAGCCAATAAGATGGATATGCCTGAGAGTCAGGAAAATCTTGTAGAATTCAAGAAAAAATTGGCTGAAAACTACGATGAATTTGAAGACTTACCAGCTATTTTCCCAATTTCTGGATTGACCAAGCAAGGTTTGGCTACGCTTTTGGATGCTACAGCAGAATTGTTAGATAAGACACCAGAATTCTTGCTCTATGATGAGTCTGATATGGAAGAAGAAGCTTACTATGGATTTGATGAGGAAGAAAAAGCCTTTGAAATTAGTCGTGATGACGATGCGACATGGGTGCTTTCTGGTGAAAAACTCATGAAACTCTTTAATATGACCAACTTTGATCGTGACGAATCGGTCATGAAATTTGCCCGTCAATTACGTGGTATGGGGGTTGATGAAGCCCTTCGTGCGCGTGGTGCTAAAGATGGTGACTTGGTCCGAATTGGTAAATTTGAGTTTGAGTTTGTAGACTAGGAGACTGATATGGGAGATAAACCGATATCTTTCCGAGATGCGGATGGCAACTTTGTTTCCGCCGCAGATGTTTGGAATGAAAAGAAATTGGAAGAACTATTTAATCGTCTCAATCCAAATCGTGCCCTGAGATTAGCACGAACTAAAAAAGAAAATCCATCTCAGTAAAGAATATAAAAAAATTCCGTGCCACATGAGACACGGAATTTTCTTATTCTTCAAAGAAAAATGGTGGAGCGAATTTTTTCAATTCTTCAAAGCATTTTTGAGCAGCTTCTGCATCTTCACAGATGACAAGACAAACATCATCCCCACAGAGGCTAGCAATAGCGTCAGGGAAGCTTAAGGCATCAATAATAGAACCAAAGGATTGAGCAAGTCCAGGAAGGGTTTTTAGTAGGACTTGGTGTTGAACTGGGCGCATCAAGACAAGAGCATCTTCCATGTAAATTTCGAGACGTTTTTCCCATTTTGAGATAGAACCTGTATTGAGCACGTAGTAAGAGTTGTCTTCTTCTCGTACTTTTGAAAGGTTCATGCTTTTAATATCTCTTGAAAGTGTAGCTTGTGTAACTTGAATATCATTATCGGCAAGAAGAGCTTGTAGCTCAGCTTGAGTATGAATCTTGTTTTTTGTTACAAGAGCTCGTATGAGTTGGTGTCGGTGTTCAGATTTATTCATAAAATGTTACTCCTTGTACCAGGTACAGAAAGCGTGGACTGAACGAAATCGTCAGTCGGGTGGTAAGCGGTATTGTCACGTATGATGATTTTAAAGTCAGTAGTATAAAGAACTATACGGAGAAAATCTCCATCTTTTAACTTGTCACTAGTTGGGTGGAGATGAATAGGATATCTATCCGTTTATCTACATTGGTGTCCCCCTACTAACAGTAAATCATTCAATTAGGGTAGCCTTTTGTCACGACTTGTTGTGAATTTACGATTAATGTTAATTCACAGAGATTTTCCAACATGTGGTGTGGTAGCGAGTATTATTAATGAGTATACATGTTGGTTAGGGTCTTAGTATCTTTTGTCCAAGCTCCCGTGTAGACTTATCATAAGCCTATATCGGGATTGCATTTGATACCAAGTTTATGTTTGTTTCAACTGTTTAAGTGGAAATCTTCCATTTTGAAAGTCTGATATCATACCTTTTGACAAGGTAAGAGAAGTGTAGACTGTTCAAGATCGACAGTCAGGTGGTAAGCGGTGTTGTCACGGATGGTGATTTCAAAGTCAGTAGTATAGAGGACTAAACGGAGAGTGTCTCCTTCTTTTAACTTGTAAATAGTCGGTTGCAGTTCAAACTGGATATCCATCCATTCATCTGCAGTAATATCCTCTACTAACAGTAAATCATTTCTATTTTGCAAATTGAGGTAGCCTTTTGTCACGACGCGATGTGTATTTTCACGAAAAGGCAATTCGTTGAGATTTTCCAACATGTGGTAGCGTCCATTATCAATGGTTCTAGCACCTAAAACAGCTGGATAAGGTTGCAGGTATTTCTTCTGTCCAAATTCTAGCAGTTGGGCAGATAAGAGCCCCTTATTTGTACTAGATTTGATACGAAGATTGAGTTGGGCACGACCGTTCAAGTGAAGATCTTTGGTTACAGGAAGGTCAATAGTAATCTGATTGGTTTTCCCTTGATAGAGTTCTGTATTGAAGGTCTGGTAGGTCTTACCATAGCGCTCAAAATCCTTATCTGGGTACTGGTTTTGAATGACTTTCTCTTCTTGACCAAGTGAGAAGGTTTCAAAGTTTTCTTGCCCACCGAAGGTATCAAGTGATAGCCAAGTCTGAGGGGCTGTATTGTCCTGCCAAATGACAGTAGGAAGTTGGAAATCTGTATCTTGTCCCAGTAATTTCTTTGTCAATAAGGCGTTCATGGACTCACGGAAGTCAATGGACTGCCAGTTGTTCATGTACACATGGGCGCCATTATGGAAAAAGAGGTGCTTATTTATATGAGTAGGAAGAGCATGGAACATCTGATAAACATGAAGTGGTTTGACATTCCAATCCTGTGAACCATGGGTAAAGACAACCTCTGCCTTTACTTTATCAGCATTGAGCAGATAGTTGCGGTCATGCCAAAATTGATTGTAGTCACCAGATTTGCGATCTAACTGCTCTTTTACTTTTTCTAAGTCAGCTTGGTGAGCCTCATTACCACGGATATAGTCGCCGGCCAAGAGATTGCGAGAGTAGGTCAGTTCAGCAAGGGAATCAAAGTCCTCACCTGGGTAACCACCTGGGCTAGTTACCAGACCGTTTTCACGGTAGTAGTTGTACCAAGAAGAAATACCAGCCTCGGCAATGATAACCTCTAAACCATCTACACCTGTAGTCGAAAGACCATTGGACATGGTACCTAGATAAGAAAGTCCAGTTGTGGCTACTTTTCCGTTTGACCAGTCAGCCTTGACTTGACGCTGGCGCGTGTGGTCAGTAAAGGCACGGCAACGACCATTAAGCCAATCGATGACATTTTTATAAGCCTCGATTTGCTGGTAGTCTCCATTAGTCATGAAACCTGTGGAGTCTTTGGTACCAACACCAGAGACATAGAGATTAGCAAAGCCTCGTGGAAGGAAGTAGTCGTTGAGAGTATAGCTAGCGTTGATGTGCGTTAGCTTTTCCTCGGCTTCTGATACAAGCTCAGCTTGACCTTGGGGTTGGACGAGATTGAGTTGAAGTTCTTTAAGCTCAATCTTGTGAGTAGGTTTGACCTCAAGCTCACCCTCCATCTTGTAGAGAGCCTTATCACTAGCCTTGTCATTGGTTCCCTGATGGTAGGGACTCGCTGTCATGATAGCAGGGATTTGCCCATCATAACGAGGACGAATAATGCTGACCTTGACTAGGTCTGGTAGACCTTTTTGGTCAGTATCGACACGAGACTCAACGTAAACGACTTCTCGAATGGCATCATGGCTAGAAAAAGTAGCCAAACTCTTGCCGTTAAAGTAGTGATAGTCATTATCCTCAGGAATAAGACCGTCGCTGACAAGTTGGTCGATAAGAGTGTTCCCCTTTTTAGTGCGAGTATTGAGTAACTGATAGAGATTTTCAATCAAGTCACCATATACAATGGGAAAACCAGTCTCTTTGCGAAAAGCTTCGCCGTCTTCAAAGTCAATCAAATAAGAAAATCCTAAAAGTTGAAAAGCCACAGTATAGAAAATATCTGCAGTCAACTCTTTATCTGATTGAAAAAATGTCAATAAGTCAGTTTCTTTATCAACTGCTAAACTGGATAGAGGATAGGAGCTGTTTTTAAAATTAAAAAAGAAACGAATAAGAAACGCTTCAAGCATTTGTTTATTTGTAATGTTGACTGGTAAATCAAATCCATACTTTTTTAATTCAAAGATAATTGTATCTCTAGGTAGTGCTAAATAGCTGAATTGATTAAAACGCATAAGACCTCCTATTTATGAAATATATTACATTTATTATATCAAAAAATAGAGAGAAAAGAAACTATAAAAATCAACAGAAATTATAATAAATAAAAATGAGTATTTATGAAATAAACATGTAAAATGATAAGCCTAAATACAAAAATATTAGTGATACTGTTAAAAATCGTGCAAGGATTGTCTAGTCAACTATGATTTGAGCTATTAGATATTAAAGCATCAGTAATAGTAATAGAAATTTTAAGAAAATGGTATAATATAGTGAGAACGATAGAGGAGAAGTGTAAATTGATCGCACAACTAGATACAAAAACAGTCTATAGTTTTATGGAGAGTGTCATTTCGATTGACAAGTATGTGAGAGCAGCAAAAGACTATGGCTACACTCATCTGGCTATGATGGATATTGACAATCTTTACGGGGCTTTCGATTTTCTAGAGGTTACAAAAAAATACGGCATTCATCCTTTGTTAGGGCTTGAAATGAATGTGCTTGTAGATGATAAGGATGTGAATTTGCGCTTTCTAGCTCTATCTAGTGTAGGCTATCAGCAGTTGATGAAGCTTTCAACAGCCAAGATGCAGGGGGAGAAAAGTTGGTCAGTTCTATCTCAGTATCTAGAGGATATTGCGGTAATTGTGCCTTATTTTGAAGAGCTTGAGTTGTTAAATCTAGGCTGTGATTACTATATAGGGGTTTACCCGGAAACACTAGCAAGCGAATTTCACCATCCTATTTTGCCATTGTATCGGGTCAATACATTTGAAAGTAAGGATAGAGAGGTTCTTCAAGTATTAACAGCGATTAAAGAAAATCTACCGCTCAGAGAAGTTCCTTTGCGTTCGAGACAAGATGTTTTTATATCAGCAAGTTCTTTAGAGAAACTATTCCAAGAACGTTTTCCTCAAGCCTTGGAAAACTTGGAAAAGCTTATTTCAGGTATCTCTTATGACTTGGATACTAGTCTGAAACTGCCTCGTTTTAATCCAGCAAGGCCAGCAGTAGAAGAATTGAGAGAACGTGCTGAATTGGGGCTTGCTCAGAAGGGGTTAACTGGTAAAGAATATCAAGACCGTCTAGACCAAGAATTGGCTGTTATTCATGATATGGGTTTTGATGATTATTTCTTGGTTGTCTGGGATTTGTTGCATTTTGGACGTTCGAATGGCTATTATATGGGAATGGGACGAGGTTCCGCAGTTGGTAGCTTGGTTTCCTATGCTTTAGACATTACAGGGATTGACCCTGTGGAGAAGGATCTCATTTTTGAACGCTTCCTCAATCGAGAACGCTATACCATGCCTGATATTGATATTGATATTCCTGATATTTATCGTCCAGATTTTATCAGATATGTTGGTAATAAATATGGTAGTAAACATGCGGCTCAAATCGTTACTTTTTCTACCTTTGGGGCTAAGCAAGCTCTGCGAGATGTTTTGAAGCGCTTTGGTGTGCCAGAGTATGAATTATCTGCAATTACCAAGAAAATTAGTTTTCGTGATAATCTCAAGTCGGCTTATGATGGTAACATCCAGTTTCGTCAGCAAATCAATAGTAAGTTAGAATACCAAAAAGCCTTTGAAATTGCCTGCAAGATTGAGGGCTATCCAAGACAAACCTCTGTCCATGCGGCTGGTGTTGTAATCAGTGACCAAGATTTGACCAATTACATCCCTCTAAAACATGGTGACGAAATTCCGCTGACTCAGTATGATGCTCATGGAGTTGAATCTAGCGGACTTTTGAAGATGGATTTTCTGGGACTGCGAAATTTGACCTTTGTCCAGAAGATGCAAGAATTGCTTGCTGAATCAGAAGGTATTCACCTTAAAATTGAAGAAATCGATTTGGAAGACAAAGAAACTCTATCTCTTTTTGCTGCTGGAAATACAAAAGGTATCTTTCAATTTGAGCAACCTGGTGCTATTCGCTTGCTCAAACGTGTGCAACCAGTCTGTTTTGAAGATGTCGTAGCAACTACTTCTCTAAATCGACCAGGTGCCAGTGACTACATCAATAATTTTGTGGCAAGAAAGCATGGGCAGGAAGAAGTGACTGTTCTGGATCCAGTACTGGAGGATATTTTGGCTCCAACTTATGGCATTATGCTCTATCAGGAGCAGGTTATGCAGGTTGCTCAGCGATTTGCTGGATTTAGTCTTGGGAAGGCCGATATTTTGCGTCGAGCTATGGGTAAAAAGGATGCCTCTGCCATGCATGAGATGAGGGCTTCCTTTATTCAGGGAGCATTAGAAGCTGGACATACTGCGGAAAAGGCAGAGCAGGTCTTTGATGTCATGGAGAAGTTTGCAGGTTATGGATTTAACCGATCTCACGCCTATGCATACTCAGCCTTGGCCTTCCAGTTGGCTTATTTCAAAACGCATTATCCAGCCATTTTTTATCAGGTCATGTTGAATTCTGCCAACAGTGATTACTTAACAGATGCCCTAGAAGCAGGCTTTGAAGTGGCGCCTCTGTCCATCAACACCATTCCCTATCACGATAAAATTGCCAACAAGGCCATCTATCTAGGATTGAAATCGATTAAAGGAGTCAGCAAAGATTTGGCTCTATGGATTATTGAAAATAGACCCTATTCTAACATTGAAGATTTTATAGCTAAATTACCTGAAAATTATCTGAAACTTCCTCTGCTAGAACCTTTGGTAAAAGTTGGTCTTTTCGATTCATTTGAAAAAAATCGTCAAAAAGTATTTAATAATTTAGCTAATCTATTTGAATTTGTGAAAGAGTTAGGAAGCTTGTTTGGTGATACAATTTATAGCTGGCAGGAATCGGAAGATTGGACAGAACAAGAAAAATTCTACATGGAACAAGAGCTCCTAGGAGTAGGAGTGAGCAAACATCCTCTACAAGCTATTGCAAGTAAGGCTATCTACCCAATTACACCAATCGGAAATTTGTCAGAAAATAGTCACGCCATTATATTGGTTGAAATTCAGAAAATAAAAGTGATTCGGACCAAAAAGGGTGAAAACATGGCATTCTTACAGGTAGATGATAGTAAGAAAAAATTGGATGTTACCCTCTTCTCAGACTTATATCGACAGATTGGGCAGGAATTGAAAGAAGGAGCTTTCTACTATATAAGAGGAAAAATTCAGTTACGAGATGGCCGTCTGCAAATGATTGCACAAGAAATAAGAGCAGCAGTGGCTGAACGCTTTTGGATACAGGTAAAAAATCATGAATCGGATCAAGAAATTTCGAGAATTTTAGACCAGTATAAAGGCCCATTCCCAGTTATCATCAGGTATGAAGAGGAACAGAGAACGATTGTTTCTCCCCATCATTTTGTGACTAAATCCACTGAATTAGAAGAGAAATTAGGTGGAATCGTTATGAAAACGATTTATCGCTAAAATTACGGAAAATAGAAGAATTTTCCATTTAAATGTGATATAATCAGTAAGAATGTTAAAAGAAAAAGGAGCATAACCAATATGAAACGTATTGCTGTTTTGACTAGTGGTGGAGACGCCCCTGGTATGAACGCTGCTATCCGTGCAGTTGTTCGTCAAGCAATTTCAGAAGGAATGGAAGTATTTGGTATCTATGATGGATATGCTGGTATGGTTGCTGGTGAAATTCATCCCCTAGATGCGGCTTCAGTAGGAGACATCATTTCTCGTGGTGGTACTTTCCTTCACTCTGCTCGTTACCCAGAGTTCGCTCAACTTGAAGGGCAACTTAAAGGGATTGAGCAATTGAAAAAACACGGAATTGAAGGTGTAGTTGTTATCGGTGGTGACGGATCTTACCACGGTGCTATGCGTTTGACTGAACATGGATTCCCAGCTATCGGTCTTCCTGGTACAATCGATAACGATATTGTTGGTACTGACTTCACAATCGGTTTTGACACAGCGGTTACTACTGCTATGGATGCTATCGATAAGATTCGTGATACATCATCAAGTCACCGTCGTACATTTGTTATCGAAGTTATGGGACGTAACGCAGGTGATATCGCTCTTTGGGCTGGTATTGCAACTGGTGCTGATGAAATCATCATTCCTGAAGAAGGATTCAAGATTGAAGATATCGTAGAAAGCATTAAATGTGGATACGAGTGTGGTAAAAAACACAATATCATCGTCTTGGCAGAAGGTGTGATGTCAGCAGCTGAATTTGGTCAAAAACTTAAAGAAGCTGGAGATACAAGCGACCTTCGTGTGACAGAACTTGGACATATTCAACGTGGAGGTTCTCCAACTGCGCGTGACCGTGTTTTGGCATCACGTATGGGTGCACATGCCGTTAAACTTCTTAAAGAAGGTATCGGTGGTGTTGCGGTTGGTATCCGTAACGAGAAAATGGTTGAAAACCCAATTCTTGGAACTGCAGAAGAAGGAGCATTGTTTAGCCTTACTGCAGATGGTAAGATTGTGGTTAACAACCCACATAAAGCTGACCTTGAGCTATCTAGCTTGAATAAGAGCTTGTCATAATTTATAATTTAGTTAATAAGACCAAAAAGGTCATATATAAAGGAGTCACAAAAATCATGAACAAACGTGTAAAAATCGTTGCAACTTTGGGACCTGCGGTTGAAATCCGTGGTGGTAAAAAATTCGGTGATGACGGATACTGGGGTGAAAAACTTGATGTTGAAGCTTCAGCTAAAAACATTGCTAAATTGATCGAAGCTGGTGCTAACACATTCCGTTTCAACTTCTCACACGGTGACCACCAAGAGCAAGGTGACCGTATGGCAACTGTTAAACTTGCTGAAAAACTTGCAGGTAAAAAAGTTGGTTTCCTTCTTGATACAAAAGGACCAGAAATCCGTACTGAATTGTTTGAAGGAGATGCAAAAGAGTACTCTTACACAACTGGTGAAAAAATCCGTGTTGCTACTAAACAAGGAATCAAATCAACTCGTGATGTGATCGCATTGAACGTTGCTGGTGCTCTTGACATCTATGATGATGTTGAAGTTGGTCGTCAAGTTTTGGTTGACGATGGTAAACTTGGTCTTCGTGTGGTTGCTAAAGATGATGCAACTCGTGAGTTTGAAGTTGAAGTTGAAAACGATGGTGTAATTGCTAAACAAAAAGGTGTTAACATCCCTAACACTAAAATTCCTTTCCCAGCTCTTGCTGAACGTGATAACGACGATATCCGCTTTGGTCTTGAACAAGGAATTAACTTCATCGCGATTTCATTCGTACGTACTGCAAAAGACGTGAACGAAGTTCGTGCAATCTGTAAAGAAACTGGAAATGGACACGTTCAATTGTTCGCTAAAATCGAAAACCAACAAGGTATCGACAACTTGGATGAAATCATCGAAGCTGCTGATGGTATCATGATCGCTCGTGGTGACATGGGTATCGAAGTACCATTCGAAATGGTTCCAGTTTACCAAAAAATGATTATCAAGAAAGTCAATGCTGCAGGTAAAGTTGTTATCACAGCAACAAACATGCTTGAAACAATGACTGAAAAACCACGTGCAACTCGTTCAGAAGTATCAGACGTATTCAACGCTGTTATCGACGGTACTGATGCTACAATGCTTTCAGGTGAGTCTGCAAACGGTAAATACCCACTTGAGTCAGTAACTACAATGGCTACAATCGACAAGAACGCTCAGACTCTTCTTAACGAATACGGTCGTTTGAACTCAGATTCATTTGAACGTAACTCTAAGACAGAAGTAATGGCTTCAGCTGTTAAAGATGCTACTAACTCAATGGACATTAAATTGGTTGTAACTCTTACTAAGACAGGTCACACTGCACGTTTGATCTCTAAATACCGTCCAAATGCTGACATCTTGGCATTGACATTCGACGAATTGACAGAACGTGGATTGATGTTGAACTGGGGTGTTATCCCAATGTTGACAGATGCTCCATCATCAACTGATGATATGTTCGAAATTGCTGAACGTAAAGCAGTTGAAGCAGGTCTTGTACAATCTGGTGACGATATCGTTATCGTAGCTGGTGTACCAGTTGGAGAAGCTGTACGTACAAACACAATGCGTATCCGTACAGTACGTTAATTAATAGAAAATAGCCTATTATATCAAGCTTATTGCTTGTGTGATAGGTCTTTTTTTATACCAAGGGGCAAATAGGGGGCATAACGTTGTAAGAAACTCAATTACCAATAAATACGATTCAGCTAATATAATTGAAAATGATGGAAAAAAGGGTGAATTTATGATATACTTTAATGTAGGACCTTTTTAGAAATTTTGAAAGAGTATAAAAAATTTAGAATGAGAAAAATTGTTATCAATGGTGGATTGCCCTTGCAAGGTGAAATCACTATTAGCGGTGCTAAAAATAGCGTTGTAGCATTAATTCCAGCTATTATTTTAGCAGACGATATTGTAACTTTGGATTGTGTTCCAGATATTTCTGATGTGGCAAGTCTTGTCGAAATTATGGAATTGATGGGCGCTACCGTTAAGCGTTATGACGATGTGTTAGAGATTGATCCAAGAGGTGTTCAAAATATTCCAATGCCTTATGGGAAAATCAATAGTCTTCGTGCATCTTATTATTTTTATGGAAGTCTTTTAGGTCGTTTTGGTGAAGCCACTGTCGGTTTACCTGGTGGATGTGATTTGGGACCTCGCCCTATTGACTTACACCTTAAGGCTTTTGAAGCTATGGGAGCAACTGTTAGCTACGAGGGAGATAACATGAAGTTATCTGCCAAAGATACAGGACTTCACGGCGCAAGTATCTACATGGATACGGTTAGTGTGGGTGCGACGATTAATACGATGATTGCTGCGGTTAAAGCAAATGGTCGTACTATTATTGAAAATGCAGCCCGTGAACCTGAGATTATTGACGTTGCTACTCTCTTGAATAATATGGGAGCCCATATCCGTGGTGCTGGAACCAATATCATCATTATTGATGGTGTTGACAGATTACATGGAACGCGTCATCAGGTGATTCCAGACCGTATTGAAGCAGGAACATATATTTCCTTAGCTGCTGCAGTCGGTAAGGGAATTCGTATTAATAATGTATTATACGAACACTTAGAAGGATTCATCGCTAAGTTGGAAGAAATGGGAGTTCGAATGACTGTATCTGAAGACAGTATTTTTGTTGAAGAACAGTCTAATTTGAAAGCAATCAATATTAAGACAGCTCCTTATCCTGGTTTTGCTACTGACTTGCAACAACCAATTACTCCTCTCTTGTTAACAGCAGAGGGGCGTGGAACCATTATTGATACCATTTATGAGAAACGTGTAAACCATGTTTTTGAACTAGCAAAGATGAACGCAGATATTACGACTACAAACGACCATATTTTATATACTGGTGGACGTGGTTTGCGCGGTGCGAATGTAAAAGCTACTGACCTTAGAGCTGGGGCCGCACTTGTCATTGCTGGTTTAATGGCTGAAGGCAAAACTGAAATTACGAATATTGAGTTCATCTTACGTGGATATTCAGATATTATTGAAAAATTACGTAATCTAGGAGCGGATATTACACTTGTTGAAGAATAAACCGTAGAGGTGTTTATGAATATTTGGACCAAATTAGCAATGTTTTCTTTTTTTGAAACGGATCGCTTGTATTTGCGTCCTTTCTTTTTTAGTGATAGTAAGGACTTCCATGAGATAGCTTCAAATCCAGAAAATTTACAATTCATTTTTCCAAGTCAAGCTAGTTTGGAAGAGAGTCAATATGCACTGGCCAATTATTTTATGAAGTCTCCTTTAGGTGTATGGGCTATTTGTGACAAGAAAACAGAAAAAATGATTGGTTCAATTAAGTTTGAAAAGCTAGATGAAATAAAAAAAGAAGCAGAACTTGGTTATTTTTTAAGAAGAGATTCATGGTCTAAAGGTTTCATGACAGAAGTTGTTAAAAAACTTTGTCAGCTTTCTTTTGAGGAACTTGGTTTAAAACAATTATCCATTATTACCCACCTTGAAAATGAAGCTAGCCAACGGGTTGCTCTTAAGTCTGGATTTCGTTTGTTCCGTCAGTTTAAAGGAAGTGATCGCTATACAAGGAAAATGCGAGATTATCTTGAGTTTCGCTTTGTAAAGGGAGAAATTAATGAGTAAACACCAAGAAATTCTAAGTTATTTGGAAGAATTACCTGTTGGTAAAAGAGTCAGTGTTCGAAGCATTTCCAACCATCTAGGAGTCAGTGATGGAACGGCTTATCGGGCTATTAAAGAAGCTGAAAACCGTGGAATTGTAGAGACTCGCCCAAGAAGTGGTACTATCCGTGTTAAATCTCAGAAAGTTGCTATAGAGAGATTAACTTTTGCTGAAATTGCTGAAGTGACCTCTTCTGAGGTTCTGGCTGGACAAGAAGGTTTAGAGAGAGAATTTAATAAGTTTTCAATCGGTGCCATGACTGAGCAAAATATTTTATCTTACCTTCATGATGGGGGACTCTTGATTGTTGGTGACCGGACTCGTATTCAATTATTAGCGCTGGAAAATGAAAATGCAGTTCTGGTTACAGGTGGATTTCAGGTTCATGATGATGTGCTTAAACTGGCCAATCAAAAAGGGATTCCTGTTCTGAGAAGCAAGAATGACACTTTTACCATTGCGACTATGATCAATAAAGCCCTGTCAAATGTACAAATCAAGACTGATATTCTGACAGTTGAGAAACTTTATCGCCCGAGTCATGAGTATGGTTTTCTGAGAGAGACCGACACCGTTAAAGATTATTTGGACTTAGTTCGTAAGAATCGTAGCAGTCGTTTCCCTGTTATCAATCAACATCAGGTTGTTGTTGGGGTTGTCACTATGAGAGATGCGGGTGATAAGTCACCAAGTACTACAATTGATAAGGTCATGTCTCGTAGTCTGTTTTTAGTTGGATTATCGACAAATATTGCCAATGTGAGTCAACGGATGATTGCTGAAGACTTTGAAATGGTACCGGTTGTTCGAAATAATCAAACCTTGCTTGGGGTTGTAACCAGACGAGATGTCATGGCGAAGATGAGTCGTTCCCAAGTTTCTGCTCTACCAACTTTTTCTGAGCAGATTGGTCAAAAACTTTCTTATC